>NZ_CALPCB010000002.1:0-289543 GCF_943192895.1 Veillonella intestinalis
CGAACACAGTAGTTAAGCTCGTAAACGCCGAAAGTACTTGGCTGGAAGCGGCCTGGGAGGATAGGTAGTCGCTGATTGATCAAAGACATCAACTTAGGTTGGTGTCTTTTTTGGTATAGCTTCCTATCCGACCAGAAGCTGAGAAAAGTAGTAAACTGCCTTTATAGGGGTAAAAGGGCGAACAAAATCAAATGAATTACTTAAATCGATATTAAAAACTTCTTAGCAAATGGTTTCAATAAGTGAAAAGCACTAAGAATGTGATAGTTAGAAAAATAAGGCTCTATTAATATTCTTTTAGCTGCTACAACTCTTTTATTTACACTATTTATAATCTTATTGGATATTAGTAGGTTGAATAGGAGGGCAAATTTTTCGCCTCCTAGAGCCTTAGAAAATACAATTTTATGTGTTTTACTATTAATTTATAGAGGGTCTATGGTAAAAAAATATATGATAGGATGTATTTAAATTCTGAGTTTAAGATATTAAAATAGTGTTTGACATTTTACTCAACTTTTGTTATTATATTCTAGTATCAAGTGTGACTTGATACTACATAGGGGTATAGCTCAATTGGTAGAGTAGCGGTCTCCAAAACCGTTGGTTGTGGGTTCAAGTCCTACTGCCCCTGCCACAATATAGAAAGCGACCTTAGGGTCGCTCATTCTATTGTTTAGGCTAGATTAATTCATTTTGAATGAATTTTAAATTATGCTTGCATTGGATAGTATATTGTGGTATCATATTCGAGTGGTAAGTTATGACTCAGTAGCTCAGCTGGATAGAGCGTTTGACTACGAATCAAAAGGTCGGGAGTTCGAATCTCTCCTGGGTCACCATTTTACTCACATAATTGAAAATTTACATGACTCAGTAGCTCAGCTGGATAGAGCGTTTGACTACGAATCAAAAGGTCGGGAGTTCGAATCTCTCCTGGGTCACCATTATTAGAACCATACGAAAGTATGGTTCTTTTATTTTTACTTGATAGACATAATTCCTTCTCTTTTTATTCGTTATTCTTTAATTAGACAGATGTACCTTCAAAATGCACAAAATGAATTTCTGTTTGTTGATAAAAGATGATATAATATTATATATAAAATGACGGAATGAAATAATTATACAGGAGATACTTTTCAGACTATATTGAAAAGTATCTCTTTAGAAAGAAGAGGACGCGTATGAGTCAAATCAAAGCTTTTTTACAGTCTCCCTCTGCTGGCGGTATTCTACTGTTAATTTCTGCAGCTTTAGCCATTGGAGCAGCTAACTCACCATTTTCAGAACAGTATTTTCAGTTCTTGAAATTCAATTTAGGACCATTCCCAGTTGAATTATGGGTGAATGATGTGCTGATGGCAATCTTCTTTTTAAGTGTAGGCTTGGAAATCAAGCATGAAATGATTAATGGGGAATTAAATACAAATGCAAAACGGGTATTACCAACTATTGCTGCTTGTTGTGGGGTAATAGTGCCTGCTATTATTTATTTTGCTTTTAATTATGATAACCCTTTATATCATCGAGGATGGGCTATTCCAACGGCTACGGATATAGCGTTTTCTATTGGTGTTGTATCCTTATTGGGATCGCGTGTACCTGTTGCGATGAAGGTTCTGCTTACGACGTTAGCTGTAGTTGATGATTTAATTGCTGTTGTAATTATAGCTGCTTTTTATACAGAGAGCTTACAATTTTTATACATGGGATTTGGTGTATTAATATTTATTTTGCTAATGATTTTAAATAAGCGAAATATATTCAATCCTTTACCTTATGTATTACTCGGCATTATTTTATGGTATTGTATTTTTAAATCTGGCTTGCATGCTACGTTGTCTGGTGTATTTTTGGCTATGACGATTCCATATCGAGCACAGTATAAATCAGGTAAGTGGATTTCACCAGTAATTCAATGGAATGCAGCGTTGATTAAGTGGATAACTTTTATAATTTTACCTTTGTTTGGTTTTATTAATGCAGGCGTATCATTCCATGATTTTTCATTCAACGATTTATTCCATCCAGTAGTTCTCGGCGTTTCACTAGCACTCTTTTTAGGCAAACAAATTGGGGTATTTAGTACAGTATTTATTTTAGTTAAGGCTAAACTAGTTGATATGCCGGTTCATGCGACTTGGTCTCACGTGTATGGTATAGCTGTTTGTTGCGGGATTGGCTTTACAATGAGTTTATTCGTGGACTTATTGGCGTACCCGCCAAGTCATGCGCAAGAGATGGCTAAAATAGGGATTTTCATTGGATCTATTTTATCTGGTTGCATTGGCTATGTAGTATTACGTTATTTTACGCCAGATGTATCGGAATTAGAAAAGAAAGACTCATAATTTATTTTAGTATTCAATTTAGTAATACTAGCTTGCGGAAAAGGCTCACCATTTTAGAGTGGTGAGCTTCTTCCATTATTGCAAGCCTCTTTTTATTTGCGGTATAATATATTTAGTGTTTATTAATGACGAATTATTAAGCAGTATATATTAAATATAATTTGAAGTGAGGGAGTACATGGAGCGTTTAAAAGAACTATTACATGCACCTGCTACAGGTGGTATACTATTGTTATTAATGTCAATTCTTGCAGTAGGCATTGCGAATTCTGGGTGGTCTGAGGCGTATATCTCATTTTTACATCTGATGTTAGGGCCACTATCCGTTGAACTTTGGGTTAATGACGTATTGATGGCTATTTTCTTCTTGGGCGTTGGGCTAGAAGTAAAGCATGAAATGCTAGAAGGGGAATTAAACACCCATGCAAAACGATTCTTGCCAACTATTGCAGCCCTTATGGGGGTACTCGCACCAGCGTTGGTATATGCAGCCTTTAATTATAGTGATGCAGAATTATTGCGTGGTTGGGCGATTCCAACAGCTACTGATATTGCCTTTTCTATAGGTATTATTTCATTAGTAGGTACGCGGGCGCCCTTGGCGGCTAAAGTGTTTTTAACAACTTTGGCGGTGGTAGATGATTTAATAGCAGTTATTATTATTGCTGCGGTGTACACCACAACCTTTAATTTTGCTTTTATGGGTGGGGCGTTAGCCATATTTATTCTTTTATTAATTTTTAATAAAAAGAATGTAGTAAGCCCTTGGCCTTATGCGATTTTGGGGATTGCCCTTTGGTTCTGTATTTTTAAATCGGGTCTACATGCTACCTTAGCCGGTGTTATCTTAGCTATGACAATTCCATCGCGAGTATGGAAAGGGGATAAAGAGATTCTTCCTTTAAATCAATGGCATCATGCATTGGCTTTATGGATTACTTTCTTAATTGTGCCTCTATTTGGTTTTGTAAATGCAGGTGTATCATTTGGCGATTTCCAGAGTAGTGACTTATTTCATCCTGTTGTGTTAGGGATTGCTTTAGGCTTGTTTTTAGGTAAGCAGATTGGTATTTTTGGCATTATGCTAGTATTGGTAAAATCTAAATTAGTAAAACTACCAAATCAGTTGACTTGGACACATATGTATGGTGTAGCACTTTGTTGTGGTGTAGGCTTTACTATGAGTCTATTTGTTAATTTATTAGCGTTAGAGCCAGGACATACTCAAGAATTAGCTAAAGTAGGTATCTTCCTAGGTTCTATCGTATCTGGCGTATTGGGCTATGTAGTTCTTCGTTATGTAGCGCCAGAATGTGAAGTTATTGAAACAGATGATTTTTATGAGTAAGGTGTGCTTATTTAAATAATATTTTGCAATTGCTGATAAGTTAGAATCATATAGTAAGTTCGTAATAAAAGAGTTGTTTATCCTAAATTGGATTGTTTGGGGAAAGCAACTCTTTTTATTTTGAAAAAAGTAATCATGGTGGGAAAATTGTTTGAATTAAGCCTAAAAAGTGGTGACAAGTATTGCTTAAAAGGGGCAAATTTTGACAAAAAGCCCAAAATACGGTAAAATAGTGTTGCATTTAGATACGAGGTGGAAATATTGAGAAAACTTAGAATAGTGACAGTTCTCTTGACGTTTCTAATGGCTTGTACATCTGTTGTACTAGCCGATGTAGGACGCGGTGATCGCGGTAGTGAGGTGCAACTTGTTCAGCGTTTGATGATAACGCAGGGGTACCTTGTAGACCAAGCTGATGGTATTTTCGGCAATAATACAGAATATGCAGTACGCGCATTTCAATCACAAATGGGCTTATCTGCTACTGGCCGAGTTGATGGTGATACCTTAGCAGCGATGAAAGAGAACAATAAGCTGTTTGCAGCAGCGCAACAGTCTCGCAATGTGCGCAATAACGTGGAAGTTTCCCGTTTTGGCGATCGAGGCCGCTCTGTCTCTGACTTGCAAACTCGTTTAGCCAGCAGTGGTTTTTCACCAGGTTCCATTGATGGTATCTTTGGTCAAGGAACAGCTAGCGCTTTAAAACGCTTTCAAGAAGCTAATGGCTTAACTGTAACTGGTGAAGTAGATAGTGAGACAATGACGTTGCTTTCTCAGCAACCAGGCGTTCCTACAGAGTATAAGAAAGCTCTGACAATGAACGCTACTGCCTATTCAGCATATGATCCAGGTAATACAGCTTACACAGCTCGTGGTAATTTATTAAAACGAGGCTATGTATCTGTTGATCCTGATGTGATTCCTTTAGGCACAGCTGTATACGTAGAAGGATATGGCTATGCGGTAGCTGATGATACAGGTGGCAGTATTATAGGTAATCGTATCGACTTAGCCATGGATTCGCATGGTGAGGCCATTCAATTTGGTCGTCAAACGGTTACGGTATATGTATTAGATTAATAGGGATATATTTTAGAGAAGAGTTAGTACTTGGTAGGTATTTAATTATTAACATCTAAAATGCAGCAAAAGCCTTCGATAGGAATCGAGGGCTTTTTGTGTTATACGAACGTTCGAAAAATTTTAGTTCTTAATGTATGGTTTTTTAGGGAAAAGTATATATTTAATACTTATTTTGTGGTATCCTTAAAGAGAGAAAAGAGTTGTTGGCTGAGGCGACAACGTTATTTTTTTGTATAAGGAGGTATACAGTGGAAAAAGTGCGACGCGTCGAGCGCATGGTAGCGCTTACTAAACTGTTAGTAGATTCTCCGCAAGAATTGATATCTTTACGCTATTTTTGCGAATTCTTTGATATTGCTAAATCAACGTTAAGCGAAGATTTAAGTTGTGTAAAAGCATCCTTACAGCATTTTTCATTAGGAACCATTGAAACAGTAGCTGGTGTAGCTGGTGGTGTTCGGTTTATACCGTATCGTCAAGGAGAGCGGGCTTTTGCCGTTCTTAAAGAAGTACAGCAGCGTTTACAAGAACCAGATCGAGTGATTCCTGGTGGTTTTTTATATATGTCAGATATTTTATATGATTGGCATATTACGAGCCGTTTAGGCGAGATTTTTATGACTCGCTTTGCTGAACGGAGGCCAGATTATATTATGACCGTTGAAACAAAGGGGATTCCTTTAGCGGTCATGGTAGCACGTGCTTTTAATAAACCTTTAGTTATTGCACGCCGTGATAGTAAGGTAACAGAGGGGTCTTCTATAAGTATTAATTATGTGACCGGATCTTCGCGGCGGATTCAAACTATGTCATTGACAAAACGGGCGATTCCACCAAAATCTAGAGTGCTACTCATTGATGATTTTATGAAAGCTGGTGGCACGGCTAACGGTATGAAAGAGTTAGTCACTGAAATGGGAGGCACCGTCGTGGGGACTGGCGTTTTAGTAGCAACAGCTTCACCTAGTCCTAAAGTAGTCGGTGATTATGAAGCATTACTCGTGTTAAATGGGGTTGATGAAACCGCACGGACAGTTGATATTGAACCAGTATATTGCAAGCCTAATGAGGAGGCCTAATTATGAAACATATAACATCTTTAATTTTAGCAGCGGGCAAAGGAACGCGCATGAAGTCTAAACTGCCAAAAGTATTGCATGCTGTTGCTGGTAAGGCTATGGTAGAACGAGTTCTTGATACAGTAAAAACTGTTGGTACAGAACGTAATATTGTTATCGTTGGCTTTGGTGGTGAAGCGGTGCAAGCTCATTTGGGTGACCAAGCTGAATTTGTAACCCAACATGAACAAAAGGGGACTGGCCATGCGGTAAAACAAGCGAAGCCTTTATTGGGCGCCTATGAAGGGACAATTTTATTGCTCTGTGGCGATACACCATTAGTGACCAAAGAATCTTTAGAAGCTTTATTAGCTGAACATGAGGCTACTGGTGCAGCGGCTACAGTATTAACAGCTCATATGGCAGATCCAACAGGGTATGGTCGTATTATTCGTGATGAGGCAACTGGCAAAGTATTGCGCATTGTGGAACAAAAGGATGGTCGTCCAGACGAATTGGCTGTGCAAGAAATTAATACGGGTATGTATGCCTTTGATAGTCAAAAATTATGGCCTTGTTTAGAGCAATTAGCTGATGATAATGCACAGGGTGAGTTGTATATTACAGATGTAGTTGGCATTCTTGTAAATCAAGGTGACCGTGTAAGTGCCTACATGATGGATAATGAAGAAGAGTCCTTAGGTGTTAACTCGCGTGCACAATTGGCAGAAGCAGAACGGATATTGCGTAATCGTACGAACCGCCAGTTTATGGATCAAGGGGTGACTATAATTGATCCTAGTAACACATATATTGCACCGGAGGTTGAAATCGGTGCCGATACAGTGATTCATCCGGGAACGATTTTAGAAGGGAATACAGTCATTGGCGAAGGTTGTGAAATTGGTCCGCACAGTCGTTTTACGAATGTAGTTGTTGGTGATGGTGCTGTTATTTATTTTACATATGCTCATGATTGTGAGGTAAAAGCTGGTGCTGATATTGGCCCATATGTTCATTTACGACCTAATACGGTGATTGGTGAACGTGTTCACATTGGTAACTTTGTAGAAGTGAAAAATAGTATTGTAGGTGAAGGCACTAAGTTCCCACATTTATCCTATATTGGTGATAGCGATGTAGGCAGTGGTGTTAATATTGGCTGCGGTACAATTACAGTCAACTATGATGGGAAAATAAAGCATCGTACGCATATTGGCGATGGTGCTTTTGTAGGTTGTAATTCAAACTTAGTAGCACCTGTATCTATTGGTGATTATAGCTATATTGGAGCTGGCTCAACGATTACTAAAGATGTGCCAAGTAAATCTTTGGCTGTTGGTCGTGCCCGTCAAATTGTGAAAGAAAATTGGGTAACTGATGATACATTTAAGAAAAAATAAAAAATTTTGATTACTTTTTTGCAATGTAGGTAGTAAATAGTATACAATAATAAAGAATGAGGTTTGCTAGGAGCAACGAAGTTATTAATAAGCAAAAGGGGTATTGAATCATGGCATTTGAAGACGGTAAGAAACTTAAAATTTTCACAGGCAATGCAAATCCAGAGTTGGCGAAAGAAATCTGTGATTACTTAGGCTTACCTTTAGGCGAAGCATTTGTAGGTCGTTTCAACAATGGCGAAGTTCAAATTATGATTGATGAAAGTGTACGTGGTAAAGATGTTTTCATCGTACAACCTACAAGCTATCCAGTGAATGACAATTTAGTGGAATTGTTAGTAATGGCGGATGCTCTAAAACGTGCATCAGCACGTCATATTACAGCCGTTGTACCTTATTATGGGTATGCACGTCAAGACCGCAAAACTCGTGGTCGCGAACCAATTACAGCTAAATTAGTAGCTGATTTAATGCAAACAGCAGGGATTACTCGATTGGTAACTATCGATCTTCATGCTGGTCAGATTCAAGGCTTCTTTAATGTGCCAGTGGATCACTTATTTGGTGCGTCTATTTTAGCAAAATACATTAATGAAAAAAATATGGAAGATTTAATCGTAGTATCTCCAGATCTTGGTGGCGTTACACGGGCTCGTGATTTGGCTGACCGTATTGGAGCGCCTATTGCGATTATTGAAAAGAAACGGCCTCAACCAGGGGTAGCAAAAGTAATGAATTTAATTGGTAATGTAGAAGGCAAAAACTGTATTATCATTGATGATATTGTTGATACAGCTGGTTCTTTAGTTGAAGGGGCTAAAGCGCTTAAAGAATTTGGTGCTAAATCTGTTATGGCCTGTGTAACACATGCTGTATTAACAGACCCTGCTTGTGAACGTATTGCTAATTCCAATATTAAAGAATTAATTGTAACGAATACGATTGATTTGCCAGAAGAACATAAATTGCCTAATATTACGTCATTATCAGTAGCACCTTTATTGGGCGAAGCGATTATGCGTATCTTCCACGAAGTGTCGGTAAGTAATTTATTTGATAAATAATACACCTACAGACTGTTTGGTTCAGCCCGTAGTGTGTTGACTATGAAGGATAAGGATTTAAACAGTGAAAATGGTAGTCGGTCTGGGAAATCCAGGCAAAGAGTATGAGAAGACAAAGCATAATATAGGCTTTATGGTGATTGATGCTATGGTTGAAAAAGAAGCTCATACACCATGGCGTGAAGACTTTAAAGCTTTAATTACCACAATTACTATTGATGGTGAAAAAGTGTTACTGGTAAAACCACAGACATTTATGAATGCTAGTGGGGAGTCAGTAGGCCCTTTGATGCGTTATTATAAAATTGACCCAGCCGATGTATATTGCGTTTATGATGATATGGATTTACCAGTCGGTAAATTGCGCATTCGCCCTAATGGTAGTGCTGGTGGTCATAATGGGATTAAATCACTGATTGCTCATATAGGGACATCAGAGTTTCCTCATTTCCGTTTTGGTATTGGTCGTCCTTTGCCACAATGGACTGTTATTGATCATGTGTTAGCACCTTTCCCTGAAGACCAACAAGAAAAGGTTTCTAAGGGGATTAAAGCCATGGCAGAGGCAATTTTAGGCACCTTAGAAGTGGGGATTGATAAGGGAATGAACTTATACAATCCAAAGAAAGGGCGTCGGAATTAAGATTTGATTTTATTTGCAACATATGAGTGAATATGTTATAATTTTAAACTCAGCCTAAAAATAACTTGACATATTCTAATAATTTCGATATAATTGATATATTATCCGGAATAGATTGTCAGTGTTAATGCTTGAGGAGGATGAACTTTAAACCCAACAACGTCATAATCTTGAACATTCCTGTGCAGTCGAAAAGGGTATGTGGTAATAACCCAACCACTTTAAGAGCAGTTGGTTTTAACCCAAATCGCTGTAAGACATTATTACAAGGAGGTTCGATTATGAACAAGATTAAAAGTTTATCGAACCGCTTATCGGTGCTGGGATATAGTGGTTTCGAGATTTCTCACATTATTAATAACGCCTCAAAAGGCAAAGAATTAACAACATTAAGTGGCAGACAGCTACGATATGTTATTCAGCAAATGGAAAAATATGTAACGCTTGGGACGCAGTATGCAGCCGCTTATAGTAAATAAGATAGCGTAAGACACAGGAGACTATACGGAGTTATAGTCTCTTTTTTTTCGATATAAAATAATTTATAATATGGATTTGAAGTTTATAATATAGATTTGGAAGAATAAAGAGTAGAGTTTAAGTGAGCTATATACTGGAGGATTGCATGTTCGTACGTCAAAATAGTAAAAATCGTAAATCACGCCCATTGTCACCAAGAACACGCCGAGCCCCACGAATGGGGATGTCAGTAAAGTGTATGATTTTTTGTGATGGAGATGTGTTACTTTTACAGAAGAAAGATCGAGAAGGCCTTAGACCTTGGGAATTTCCTGGTGGTGGGTTAGAATTTGGTGAAGATTTACATGATGCGGCCTTACGAGAAGTGCGAGAAGAAACAGGTTTAACGGTAGAATTATTAGATGTAGCTGGACTATGGTCATATAAACGTACAAAATTGCAATTCTTAACGGGTGTTATTTTTATCGCAAAAGCTACCAGTCGAGATATTGTTTTATCAGAGGAACATACTGACTTTGCTTGGGTGAAACCTTCTGAGTTCCATACGTATCGTTTACAAGATTCATTGCGCCAAGCTTTAGAACGAATTCAGACTAGTAGCGAACGAGGTCAAGAATTACGCCAGTATTTTGTAGATACATTCAAATAGACAGTTTGGCAAGAGGTATGCGTTAAAATATATGAAGAAAAATAAAATGACGGCTAATAGTGAGCCTCATAGCAAAACTGAACTTCAGAGTACAACTGATGCTTATAATACTGTTGACGCTCAACGTATAGTTGAAGCTCAAAGTACAATTGAAGTTCATAGTAGAAATGAGAAACAATATTCACAAGAACGAATGCCTTTTGTAGAAGCCTTAGAAGCTTATGCGAAGGATGGTTTTACTGCCTTTCATACACCAGGGCATAAATTAGGGGTAGGGGCACCTACAAAATTAAGACAATGGTTGGCTAATGCCTTACCCTATGACTTAGGTGTTATGTATGCCCTCGATGATTTGCATGAACCAGAAGGGGCTTTAAAAGAAGCACAAGATTTAGCAGCCCAATTATACGGAGCTGATCAAACTTGGTTTTCTATTAATGGTACAACTGCTTTAATTGAAACCATGATTATGGGGACTGTAGGTCCTGATGATACAATTATTATACCTCGTGAAGCGCACCGCTCAGTTATGGGCGGTTTACTTTTGAGTGGTGCTAGGCCTGTTTATTTGAATGGCCGTTTTGATGAACGCTGGGGAGTGCCTTTGGGAACGACAGTAGCAGAAGTCGAAGCTACTTTATTGGCTCATCCAGAAGCAAAAGCGTTAGTTTTAGTAAATCCTAATTATTACGGTATTGCTATTGATTTAAAAGCTATTATTGAAGTGGCTCATGCTCATGGTGTGATGGTGTTAGTTGATGAAGCCCATGGCGCTCATTTACCTTTTGGTAAACAGTTACCTCACAGTGCTTTAGCATGCGGAGCTGACGTAGTAGCGCAGAGTACGCATAAATTAATAGGCTCTTTAACCCAGACTTCTATGCTTCATTGTCAGGGATCACTTGTGAATCAACGACGTATTACACAAGCACATCAAGTGTTGCAAAGCACGAGTCCCAATTATATTTTCTTGGCTTCCTTAGATATGGCGCGGCAACAAATGGCTATGGAAGGACGAACTTTGGTAGGGCAAGCGGAACAGCTAGCTAACGACTTGCGGAACGCATTGCAGGCAATACCAGGCATTGCTGTACCAGAGGCTGATGATTTTGCTGATATTTATGAGTATGATCAGACCAAAGTATTGATAGACTTTAAAGCGTTGCAGTTAACTGGGAGTGAAGCGGAACAGCTGTTGCGTAAGGAAGGTATTGAAGTTGAGTTAGTACAGGGGTATCATGTCTTAGTCTTAATTACCATAGGGGATACTGCTGATTCAATAGGGCGGCTGGTAAAAGCCGTTCATCACATTGCACAGAAGGCTTCTATTCATAAGAGTACAGCGACTATAGAGAGTAAAGCTTCTATTTTAAACCATGCTAACATGACTGATTTAAAGGAAGAAAAGGCTGGCTCTGATAGTGCTATTTTAAGCACAAAGCTACCTACTCCAGAAGTTGTGTTAACGCCACGGGCAGGATTTTACCAGCCTATGACTAGTATCCCCTTAGTGGAAGCTATAGGCCGTGTTTGTGGTGAGACTATTAGTTATTATCCACCAGGTATTCCATTTATTGCTGTAGGTGAACGAATTACGCCAGCTGTGGTAGAATATATAAGAGAGCGACAAGCCCAAGGATATGTTCCCAATGGGAGTGCAGATAAATCGTTAACTATGATTCAAGTAATTGAAGATGTGCGGTGAGGTGTAATATGGGTCGATTGATTATTATTGAAGGTGGCGATGGCAGTGGTAAGGCAACGCAAACTGCTTTATTGCAAGACCGTCTAGTAAAAGAAGGATATACCGTAAAAGCGGTTAGTTTTCCTAATTATGATAGTCCAGCGGCGATGCCTGTTAAAATGTATTTAGCTGGTGATTTTGGTAAGAATCCCAATGATGTTAATCCCTTTGTAGCAAGTAGTTTATATGCAGTGGATCGGTTTGCTTCTTTTCGTATGGATTGGCAACAGGATTACGAGTCAGACAGTATTATATTGGCTGATCGCTATACTACGTCTAATATGGTTCATCAAATGGTAAAATATGAAGACCCTATAGCTAGAAGTCAGTTTTTAGATTGGCTAGAAGAGTTTGAATTTGTAAAATTTGGTTTGCCTAGACCTGATTTAGTGTGCTTATTGGATATGCCTTTAGCTGCTAGTGAAGCTTTGATGCGTGACCGGAAACATAAAACTGGTGGTGCTACTGGTGATATTCATGAGCGGGATCATGAGTATTTAAAGCGCGTTCATGGTGCTTATGATGAGTTAGTGGCGCGATATGGGTGGCAACGAATACCTTGTACAACAGAAGACTATCAGCTTCGGACTATTGAAGCGATTCATGACGATGTTTATAGAGCTGTACGCTCATTGTTGGATGAGAAGTAATAAGTTGTTTTTTAGGGCCTTTACGGTATATAATAATATATTGTAAAGGTCTTTTTTATAAAGGATTTTTCAGCAAGAAACGTTACGCAGGAGGTGCTATGTCGTATTTTGATCATGTCATTGGGCAGCGTTCGATTATTGCTCATTTAACAGCATTGGTTGAACGAGGTACATTACCACATAGTGTATTGCTATATGGTGAGCAAGGCCTAGGAAAACTCAATACGGCAATAGGATTGGCGTCCTTATTAATAGGTCGTCCTGTTTTTTCACCCGATGGAGGGGCTTCTTTTTTAGAAGCTGTAGCTTCAGCTCGCGTAGCAGATGGTGAATCAGAGAAAAAGACAGAAGCAGAGGGTTTGCCTATATATATTGACCGAGGCGATGCTTTTTGGCTGCGCCCTATGAAATCTGTGCTAAAAGTTGAGCAATGGTATGAATTGCTTACTTCTTATTTAGGACGGGCTAGTGAAGGGCGCCGGGTGGTAATAGTGGAAGACTTTCATACAGCCAATGCAGTGATGGCGAATGCTATGTTAAAAACTATTGAAGAGCCCCCAGCTAATGTTTTTTTCCTTATTATTACGAATCAAATTGCCACTGTATTACCTACTATAAAATCTCGCTGCATGCTAGTTCCTTTTGGGCCTGTAGCTGATAGTGAGATTGAAGCTGCGTTAGCTAAGGAAGGTATTCAAGGTGATTTACGACAAGCTTTAGGTGCTGGTCAAGGGAATCCTGCCTTAGTTCGTGAACTTGCGTTGAAAGGGGCCTTGCCCTTATTAGAACAAGCTATGAAAATTATGGAAGGATTACCTAGACGATTATTTTTTACACACTTAAGTTTGCAAACAGAAGCATTGAGTCGGGATGATATGAGAGAGCTTATGGGGTGGTTACGCCTATTAGCAAGAGATATGATGGCACTACGCGTTGGTGCCCCCGATGAAGTATTACAGTGTCCTTTACAAAAAGCGCGGATGTTGGCCATTTTAGAACAGTGGCGGGTTAAATCGCTATTAGCGGTGGAACGAGAGACATTAGCGGCCGAAGAGGCACTTCGATTATATGTAAAAGCCGGTTTAGTCATGGATGGCGTGTTAATTGCGCTACGACAAGCCATAAAGGAGGACACCCAGTGACTACCATTGTTGGAGTTAGATTTAAAAAAGCGGGCAAGATTTACTATTTTGCTCCCGGTGGTGCTAACCTAGATTTAGGCGATGGCGTTATCGTAGAAACAGCTCGGGGGTTAGAGTTTGGTGATGTGGTGATTGCCCCTCGTCAGGTGGATCCTGAGACTGTTGTTCAACCCTTAAAAAGTGTAATTCGTAAGGCAACGCCAAAGGATTACAAGCAAGTTGAGAAGAATAAACAGCGAGAAGAAAAGGCCTTTGAGATTTGCTTAGAAAAGATTGCTAATCGCAAATTGCCAATGAAACTTATCAATGTAGAATACACATTTGATATGAATAAAATTATCTTTTTCTTTACCGCTGATGGTCGTATTGACTTCCGTGATTTAGTAAAAGATTTAGCTACAGTATTCCGCACTCGTATTGAATTACGTCAAGTGGGTGTACGTGATGAAGCTAAAATACTCAATAGTATTGGTGCTTGTGGTCGTCCACTTTGCTGTGCTACATTTTTAGGTGACTTTACGCCTGTATCAATTCGTATGGCAAAGGATCAGAACTTGAGTTTGAACCCTACTAAAATTTCGGGCGTTTGTGGCCGACTTATGTGCTGCTTAAACTATGAGAACGATCTCTATGCTAAAGGTGGCGATTTGTATACACAAAAAGCTAAAGTAGTACCTGTTGTAGTGGAGCCACCAGGAATTGGTAAAGATGTTGTGACTGATGAAGGGATGGGGAAAGTCCTCAAAATCAATCGCAATAAGAAAACTGTCAAAGTCCAATTAGAAGAAGGTCGCACGATTGATCTTCCATGGACAGAAATTGTGTTGCCTGATGAAGAATAATGAGCGCTTAGATGATTTATTAATTGAGGGCATGAAATTATGGCAACGAACAGATCAATTTTGTTTTGCTATTGATGCCGTTATATTAGCTCATTTTCCAAAATTTCATGAGAAACGAACATATGCTGATTTGGGCACTGGTACAGGTGTTATCCCTTTGTTGATGACAACCCGTGGGGCCAAGCAGATTACAGCCATTGAGGTAAATCCCTTGATGGCTGAATTAGCGGCACGCAATGTTGAACTTAATAAGAAAGAAGACTTCATTGAAGTGGTTCAAGCTGATTATTGTCAATTAAGTGGCGCTATGTGGATAGGCCGTTTTGATGGTATTCTTATCAATCCGCCGTATTTTAATTCGCAACAGGGAAAACAGCCTCAAGCGCTTGATGTAAGTTTAGCACGTCATGAGATGAAGTATTCTTTGGCGGCGATTGTGCAAGCAGCGGCTCGATTAGTAAAATACCGTGGTCAGGTGTGGTGGATTTATAATGCGGAACGATTGGTAGATTTAGTAGTTGCTTTACGTTCTGCCAATTTAGAACCTAAGCGACTTCGCTATGTGCATAGTTTTCCCCATACAAAAGCTAAATTAGTTTTGATAGAGAGTTGTAAAGCTGGTCAGGTTGGCCTTATTACAGAGCCACCTTTGTATATATATGAGCAACCTAAGGTGTATAGTGAGGAGGTGCGTAGTTGGTATGAGCGATAAGAAAGGAACCTTATATTTGGTGCCTACGCCGATTGGCAATTTAGAAGATATGACGTATCGGGCTGTTCGTGTGTTGCAGGAAGTTCACACCATTGCCGCCGAAGATACTCGTCATAGTGGGTTGCTATTAAAGCATTTTGATATTAAAAAGCCCTTGATTTCCTATCATGAACATAATAAAGAAGTGAAAGAAGAACCTATTATGGAATTACTTTTAAATGGTCATGATGTGGCTCTTGTTAGTGATGCAGGTATGCCGGCCATTTCAGATCCTGGAGCTGAATTAGTGCAAGCTGCTATTGAGGCGTCTATTGAAGTAGTTCCATTACCAGGACCTAATGCAGCTTTAACAGCCCTCATTGCTTCAGGCTTAGATACAAGGGAATTTACGTTTTTAGGTTTTTTACCTAAAAAAAGTAGTCATCGTCAGGCTTTATTAGAGCGCGTGGCAACGTATGAAGGTACTTTGATATTTTATGAAGCACCTCATCGTTTACAAGCCTCGTTACAGGAGTTATATAAATATTTAGGCAACCGTCCTATAGTGGTAGGTCGAGAATTAACTAAGAAGTTTGAAACCTTTGTGCGCACGGATTTAGCTAATTTACAGGAGGCTGAGGCGTGGATTACTATTAAGGGCGAGTTTGTGTTAATCATTGGTGGTGCTAGCTATAGTGAAAATAGTGAGAATGAAAATACACAAGTTGATGCTAGTGATTATGTAAGTGCTGTAACGATGCTTATGGAAGAAGGAATGGCAAAAAAAGAGGCCATTCGGGAAATAGCTAAACGGACAGGCGTTTCAAGACGAGATGTCTATAATGCAGTGGAAACAGCCCTGCGCGATTAAGAGGAGGTTATTGTATGTCTGATACAACTAATAAACGATTTTATATTACTACGCCAATTTATTATCCAAGTGCTAAATTACACATTGGCCATACCTATTGCACAACGATTGCGGATACAGTGGCACGTTTCAAACGTCGTGCTGGTTATGAAGTACGTTTTTTAACAGGGTCTGATGAACATGGTCAAAAAATACAACGTGCTGCCGAAGCCATGGGTATTACCCCATTAGAATATACGACAAAGATTGTAAATGGGTTCCAAGAATTATGGAAAGCATTGAACATTTCCAATGATGATTTTATTCGTACTACAGAAAAACGTCATGAAAAAGTCGTACAGTATTTATTCCAAAAGGCCTATGACAAAGGGGATATTTATAAATCTAAATATAAAGGTTGGTACTGTACTCCTGATGAAACATTCTGGACTGAACAAAAATTAGGACCTAATCATACGTGTCCAGATTGTGGTCGTCCTGTGGAAGAAGTAGAAGAAGAAAGCTATTTCTTTAAAATGAATAAATACGCTGACCAGTGGCTACAATTTATTGAAGAAAATCCTGATTTTATTCAACCAGAAGCACGTCGTAATGAAATGATTCAGTTCGTAAAACAGGGTCTTGAAGACTTATGCGTATCGCGTACTAGCTTTGACTGGGGTATTAAAGTTCCATTTGATCCTAAACATGTTGTATATGTATGGTTTGATGCGTTAGTTAACTATATTAGTGCGTTAAATCCATTAGAAGAGGATAAGAGCTTATTTGAAAAATTCTGGCCGGCGGATATTCATTTAGTGGGGAAAGAAATTGTTCGTTTCCACTCGATTATTTGGCCGATTATGCTTATGAGTTTGGAACTTCCTATTCCAAAGAAAGTGTTTGGTCATGGCTGGCTTGTAGTTGATGGCACAAAAATGAGTAAATCCCTTGGCAATGTAGTGGACCCAATCCCATTGATTGATATGTATGGCTCTGATGCGTTGCGTTATTATTTGCTTAGTGAAATTCATTTAGGTAATGATGGTAACTTTACTTTGCCAAACTTTGTACAGCGAGTAAACTCCGATTTAGCTAATGATTTAGGTAACTTATTAAATCGTACTGTGGCTATGATTGAAAAATATCATGGTGGTGTTATTACAGCTATGCCTTCGGTTGGTGAGTATGATAAAGATCTAGCTGCTTTGGCTGTGCAGACTGTAAAAGATTATGAAACCTATATGGAAGCGTTTGATTTAAATCGCGCTTTAAAAGCTGTGTGGGCTCTTATCAGCCGTACCAATAAATATATTGATGAAACTATGCCTTGGGTATTGGCTAAAGGCGCTAATGAAGGGGATGCAGAAAAACTACAGACTGTTATGTATCACTTAGCAGAAGCGCTTCGTATTATTGCAGTGTTAGTCGATCCAGTAATCCCTACAGGGGCTCCTAAAATTTGGGACCAGTTAGGTTTAACTGGCTTTGCGGGGGCTACCTTAGATGATGTTCGTCAATGGGGTGGTTTAGCTACAGGTACTAAAGTCGTAAAAGGGGATCCAATTTACCCTCGCTTCGAAGTGCCTGAAATGATTGAAACGCCGGCTGTAGCTAATGAAGTTGTTGTAGCTCAGGACGAGAATGAAGCAACTGAAGCGGCACAAGAAATTCCACCAATTAAAGAAAATATTGAATACGATGATTTTGCTAAATTAGATTTACGGGTAGCACAAGTTATTTCTTGTGAAAAAGTTAAAAAATCTAAGAAACTTTTAAAATTTGTTCTTGATGTAGGTGTAGAAGAACGGATTGTAGTGAGTGGTATTTCTCAATATTATGAACCAGAGAGCATGATTGGTAAAAAAGTAATCTACTTAGCTAATTTAGCCCCTAAAAAATTAATGGGCATTGAATCTAGCGGTATGATTTTATCTGCCTCCGATTTTGCTGATCATTTAGAAGTAACTAATATTGAATCCTTAATCCCAGGAAGTTTGGTGAAGTAAGATGCGTTTATTTGATACTCATGCGCATATTAACGATAATCGCTTTGATAACGATAGAGAGGCTATGCTTGAAGATTGTTTAGCTCAAGGCGTAGAATTTATTATGTGTCCGGCGGTGGATCGTGAAACTGCTGAATCGGCTATTGCTCTAGCAGCTAAGTATGACTTTGTATATGCGTCAGTGGGTGTACATCCTCACGAATCAAAAGATGTAACCGAAGCTGATTACGAATACTTTAAAGAACAAGCGTTGCATAATGATAAAGTAAAGGCCATTGGTGAAATTGGCTTAGATTATTATTATGACTTTTCTGATAGAGATACTCAGATGCGCGAATTTAAACGTCAACTAGACTTAGCTCGTGAAGTAGATTTGCCTATTATTATCCATGATCGTGATGCTCATGGTGATATTATGGACACGCTGCGTACTTATGGTAAAGGTAACTATGGTATTTTCCACTGCTATTCTGGAAGTTGGGAAATGGCAAAAGAATGTATTAAAATGGGTTATTATATTTCTTTTGCAGGCCCTGTGGTATTTCCAAAATCTACTAAATTAAAAGAAGTAGCTAAAGAGGTGCCATTAGATCGTTTGTTGATTGAAACAGATTCGCCTTATTTAACGCCACCACCATTTAGAGGACGTCGTAATGACCCTAGTAAAACACAATTTGTGGCGCAAGAAATTGCTAGCCTTCGTGGCATGGATCCTGATGAATTAGCAGCTATTGCCCTTGAAAATGGGAAACGTATATTTAATATAAAATAGAAAAGTAAACATAAAAAGAAAGGCTCCTTTTGCTAGTTTGGTGAAGGGAGCCTTTCTTTTGTTTTATCCGTAAATTATAAGTAACCCTTTGGAAATTACTAGAAATTTTGTATAAAACACGTAAAGATTATGTAATATTCTTGAAATACCCTTTCAGTTTCGGTAAGATTAAGGTAACATATTGTTTTAGAGTGAGAGGTAAAAATATGAAGCGTGTTTCATTTATTGATTTAGGATCTAACTCCGTTCGTTTTGTAATTATTGAAATTAATAAAAATGGAAGTTATCAGCTTATATATCAACAAAAGGAAAGCATTCGTTTAAGTGAAAATATGTGGGAGAAGAATCGTCTCACCGATGAAGCGATTGACCGTGCTATTTTGACTTTAAAGGGTTTTGCTCATATGGCCAAGGCTATGGAAAGTGAAGAGATTTACGCGGTCGCTACAGCGGCAGTTCGCTTAGCTAAAAATGGTGATGATTTCATTCGAATTGTGAAGGAACGAACCGGCATTAATCTAGAGTGTATTGATGGTTCAGAAGAAGCCTTTTTAGGGTTCTTAGGGGTTGTTAATACTATCGGCTTAGAAGATTTTATTCTATTCGATTTAGGTGGCGCTAGTATTGAGATTACCTTAGTTAAGAGTCGCAAGATAAAACAGAGTGTAAGTTTGCCTATGGGCGCACTCACTTTGACAGGGGAGTTTCAAAAAGGCGATGAAATGAGTGAGAAGGAACGTAAAAGTCTTATCTCATACATTCAAGACATGCTTAGCAAAGAAAAGTGGTTAAAAAATAAGCAATTACCTTTAGTTGGGATTGGTGGCACCGTACGTAATTTAGCTAAAATTGATCAGCGAGCTCATAACTATCCCATTGCAAAATTACATAATTATGAACTCACGTATGAACGTTTAGATGAAATTTATGATATGGTTTGCAATAAATCCTTAGAGCAGCGTCGTAAAATAGCAGGTCTTTCTGTAGAACGTGCTGATATTATTATTGCTGGCACAGCTTTAATTAGAGAACTTATGCAATTTGTTGATGCGAATACAATTCGTGTTAGTGGTTGTGGCCTTCGCGATGGCATGTTCTATCGGTATTATGGCGAACATTATTTAAATCCAGATGGTATTATTGATAATATTTTGATGCACTCCACTCAAAATGTATTGCTTGGTATGGTTCAATGTGATTTAATCCATGCAAAATATATTACGAATTTAGCCACCATGTTATTTGATCAATGGAATTTAGTATATCAGTGGGGCGAACGAGCACGAGAATTAATACAAGTAGCTGCGTTACTTCATGATTTGGGAAAAAGCATTAACTATTATGGTCATGCGCGACATAGTGCGTACTTAATTGTAAATAGTAATTTATATGGCTTATCCCATCGTGAGCAGGCTATTTGTGCCTTTGTAGCAGCTAATTCACATGGAGCCAATAATAAGTTTATTAAGAGTTCGCCTTATGGGCATTTATTAAGCACTGACGATAAGACTATGATAGCTCAAGTATCCCTCATATTAGCGTTGGCTGAGGCTATTGATGAAAGTCATGAGCAATCGGCTGTCTTAGTTAATTCTGATTTTACAGATAAAGATATTACTGTAACAGTTTGGAAAAAGCCAGGGGGCAATACATCGATGGCTGAGGTGGTGATTAATAAATTAATCAAACAATGTAAGAAAGATTTTAAAAAGAATCTACTTGTAGAATGGCGTGAAGCCTTGTAAGGAGGTATTATGGCCTTAGAAAAGCCGCTCTTGTATGGAATTATCCATTTAGGGGCTAGTAGCATGAGTATGACAATCGTAGAATATACAACGATTGATGATGTAAAGATAATTGAATATGCGTCTCGTGATGTTACCTTCGGAGAAGAGCTGTTTCATAATAAACGCTTGTCATTTCAAACGATTGAAGAAATTTGCCGGCTCTTAAAAGGCTATAAACGACTGATGAAAGAAAATGGCGTAACGGAGTATACCGTGTATGCCACGGCCATTGTGCGTGAGGCAGAAAATCGTCGTAGTATTATGGACCAAATCTTTATGCAAACAGGCTTTAAAGTAGAAGTTGTGGATATGCCTAAAGAAATTTATTTTAAATATTTTGGTCTTTATTATCATATGATGCATCAAGGGTTAACCAATACAGATGATGCTGCATTGTTCCTTGATATTACATCTGGTGGTGTAGGTATTACCGTTTGGAAAGGCGGGGCCTTACTATTTCAGGAAAATATCCATATTGGTACGTTACGGGTAATGGAGTCCTTTAATCGTAATCAGCGGTCCTCGTTGTCTTTCCCAGATGCGGTAGGTGAATACTTGCATAGTATGCTAAAACCAGTGGAAGAGGAAGTACGTCGTTTTAATGTTAAATATTTTGTTTTATCAGGGGACGAGGCTCGTGAAATTGCTAATTTGATGGGGTTTGAAACTCATGGTAAAGAGACTATGGCTTTATTGCCTAAGCAATTTGAAGAGTTCGTTGAGTCTTTCCATGGGGTAACGGCGACTAAGTTAGTCAACCGTTATCAATTACCAGAATATCGGGCTAATATTTTAATGCCTACCATTGTTTTGTATTCTGAACTACTTAAAATGGTTCATCCGCAAAGTTTATTGATTAGTTCCTATGGGTTTGTGGATGGGGTAGTCTTATACTATGGGGCTGAAATTGAAAATAATAAGTTTTTATATATGATGCGCGAGCAAAATTTACAGTTAGCTAGAGCCATTGCAGAGAGTTATCAGGTGGATACGAAGCATGCTCGTGAAGTAGAACGTTTTTCCCTCCAGTTATGTCGTGGGCTACTTGAATATGGCATTACAGATCGTATGATTTTTGTCCTTCAATTGGCGGCTATTTTGGCTGAAGTTGGCAAATTTGTTAGTTTACGCAATCATAGTGAACACGCTTATCATATTATTATGGGCACAGACTTATTTGGCCTATCGGATAGTGAAAAGGAAGTTGTTGCTAATGTAGTGTACTATCATTACAAGGGTAAACCAGATGATGATGATGAAAACTTCCGTTATTTAAAAGAATCGCAAAAAGTATGGGTCATGAAGTTTGTCGCCATATTGCGTTGTATGCGGGCCTTAGATGTAAGTCATAAACGTAAGATTTCAAAAATTGCTGTGAAACGTGATGATAAAAAAATGATTGTCAAAGTGCATACAGACCAAGATATATCATTAGAGAAGTGGACCTTTGAGAGAGAAGCTGAATATTTTAGCGAAGTATTTGGTTTGGAAATGGTCTTACGTATAGGAGGCAAATAAGGTATGTTTAATAATTATAAATATTACTTTAATCGTGAATTATCTTGGCTAAAGTTTAACCAACGAGTGTTGCAAGAGGCCATTGACAACTCTAATCCTTTAATGGAAAAATTGCGTTTTATTGCTATTACCAGTTCTAATTTAGACGAATTTTTTATGATTCGTGTAGCTGGTTTAAGGCACCAAGAAGAAAATGGGATTGTAAAATATGATGCGGCACATATGGATGCGAAGGCTCAATTAAAGGCTATTGATGAGTCGGCAAAGCGTTTAGTGCGCGTGCAATATACGTATTTGAATCATGTTATGGAAATGCTAGGTAAAGAAGGTTTACATTTTGTTAGGCCGGAAGATTTAAATAGTGAACAATTAGAGTGGTTGCGGATGCACTTTGAGCGAGTGGTATATCCTGTTGTTACGCCGCTGGCTGTAGACTCTGGCCATCCATTTCCTTTTTTAGCGAATAAAACTATTAATACAGTAGTTCAGATTAAGCGTTCTATCGTAGAAACTGAAGAAGATGTAGAAGCAAAAATTGCTATTTTGCCAATCCCATCCGTATTGGATCGTATCGTAGAAGTACCTAGTCATGAAGGGCAACGTTACTTTATTTATTTAGAAGATATTATTACCTATTATGCGCATACTTTCTTTGTAGGGTATGATATTTTAAAAACTATGACATTCCGCGTTACCCGTGATGCGGACTTAGAGATTGATGAAGAAGAAGCACAGGATTTGCTCCTTGAAATGGAGGAATCCTTACGCCGTCGTCGCCGTGGTGCAACTGTACGCTTAGAAGTGGCGGGAGAGCCTGATGATGAGTTGTTGCATTTTATTTTATCCAGTTTACAGTTAAAGCCTAAAGATGCGTTTATGGTTCATGGTCCATTAGATTTATGTATGTATTTTAGTTTCTGTGATTTGCCTGGCTATGAGCATTTACGATATGTGCCATTTGAGCCTTGTGAACCAGCTGATTTGGTAGGTCATGAAGAAGAAAATATCTTTGATCTTATTAAGCGTCATGATATTTTTGTACATCATCCTTTTGAAACCTTCCAAACAGTAGAGGACTTTGTAGCACAAGCGGCCAATGATGCTAATGTATTAGCTATTAAGCAAACCTTATACCGTGTAAGTAGCAATTCGCCAATTATTTCTTCCTTAATTAAAGCAGCTGATAATGGTAAGCAGGTAACTGTGCTTATGGAAGTAAAAGCTCGTTTTGATGAAGCAAATAATATCTTGATGGCTCGTCGCCTTGAAAAATCAGGTTGCCATGTTATTTATGGATTAAAAGGTTTGAAAACTCATTCTAAAATTACCATGGTTGTACGCCGTGAAGATGATGCTATTCGTCGCTATGTTCATTTGGCTACAGGGAACTATAATGGTAAAACAGCTCGTTTATATACGGACTGTGGTATTTTTACTTGCAATGATGAATACAGCGAAGATGCATCAGCATTCTTTAATTTAATTTCAGGATATTCAGATCCACCTATTTGGAATAAATTCATAGTGGCACCACTCAATTTGCGGGAGAAGATTATGGAGCAAATTGATGAAGAAATCAAATATGCTGAACAAGGGGAAGAAGCGTATATGATTGCTAAAATGAACTCCTTGTTAGATAAAGAAGTAGTGGCTAAATTATATGAAGCTTCATCAAAAGGGGTAAAAATCGATTTAATAGTTCGAGGTATTTGCACTTTGCGCCCAGGGATTCCAAATGTAAGTGAAAATATTCAAGTTCGTTCCATTATTGGGCGCTTCTTAGAACATCATCGCTTATTCTATTTCCGCCATGGTGGTAGTGATCGTGTATTCTTGTCGAGTGCTGATTGGATGCCAAGAAATTTAAATGAGCGGGTAGAATTGATGATTCCAATTGAAGATAAAGATCATAAAGAACGTATTCGTGGTATTTTAGATCTATATTTACAAGATAATCAAAAGGCTCATGTAATGAGAGCTGATGGGTCTTATCGTAAATTGGTAAGTAAAGAAGACCGTGTTTCGGCCCAAGAAGTACTCATGAAAGAGGCTAAAAAGGCTTGTGAACGTCCACAACTAACTGTAGTAGAACGAATGCAACCAATGTATAAAGAGTAAAAACTATTAATTTATAGAAGTTTAACCTATAATTTATAGGAAATTAGTCTATAATTATAGGAATTTTACTTATACATGGAGGTAAAATATTTACACGAATCGTTTAACGAATGAGAGCGGAATATATAAATTTGCTTTGGTTAAAAATTCTCTATAATTTTACAAAAATTTAGTAAAAACAAATAAATTTTCTGAATCGAAAAGATACTCTTTTTTGATAAAGATTTGAATATATCAAAAGTTGGTATTAAAATTCGGAAACATAATATAACCCTTCACTCCTTATGGGATAGGCTTTTCAAGCGTATGCTATCAGTGGTGAAGGGTTTATTATTACTAAACTGAATAAAAAATGAACGAAAGATTTAGTAAAAAAATAAATATATGTGGTGATAACTCTTTAGTGTACACTGTGTATGGACTCAATATAAAATAACCGCACATTTGATAAAACCTGAGAACCTTATGAAATAGCCATTCTTTTTCGTATTGCTCAAAATGATTGACGGTGAATATCTCTTTGTGGTAGAATAGGCGAGCAGGAGGGATTAGATGACAAAATATCTAGTAATGCAGAAGAAGCATATGACGAGTCTTGTGAAGCGTCATACAGGGCTTGTTCTGTTACTCTTAGCAATGGTGTTTATTACTATTTCAGGCTTTGCTTGGAATGAAAAATCTGTCACAATTATTGCCGATGGAGAGACACGCGTTGTTAAGACACACCTCAACTCAGCGGATGGGATTTTACATGATGCCGGGATTGCGCTTGGTAGTAAAGATGCTATTTTATTGAGTACAGCTACTGTACAAAATGGCACAGAACTTACTGTAGTAAGAGCGTTTCCTGTAAAAGTAACTGTTGATGGCGTAGCTTCAGAAGTGATGACTGTGCAAACAACAGCCCAAGGCTTAGCTGATGAGTTGGGATATAAGGCACCTAATTACGTACCATTGGGCGATAGTGACACACACTTGCAAGCAGGTAGTGAGGTAGCAATAGCCCGAGTAACCAGTCGTTCTGTTAAAACGTATGAAAAACCTGTAGAAGTACAGGTCATTCGTCAACGAGATGATTCTATGCACGTAGGTGAGCAAGAAGTAGTTCAAGAAGGAACTGCTGGCTTAGTTTCCGTTCAAGAAGAAATCTTGTACCAGGATGGTAAAGAGATTAAAAAGCAAATTATTAGTCAGAATGATATTAAACAGATGGTACCGACAATCATCAAAGAAGGTTCCCGTGATGTAGTTGAAACATCACGTGGGGTAGTACGTTATCGCGAGGTGCTTACAATGGAAGCGAGCGCGTATTTACCAGGCGATGGTGATGGTCGAGGCATCACAGCTACCGGTATGGTGGCTAGACGAGGCGTAGTAGCAGTTGACCCTAATGTAATTCCATTGGGGACACGGTTATACATTCCTGGTTATGGCATGGCCATAGCTGCGGATACAGGTGGGGCTATTCGAGGTCATCGGATTGATTTATTGATGGACTCGTATGGTGAGGCTATGGAATTTGGCCGTCAATCTATTGAAGTTTATGTGTTACAATAAGTAATTCTATAAAGAAATGTATATGGAAAACGCAGCGTAAGAAGCGGTTCACAGTTTTGTGGCCGCTTCTTTATTATTTACTCAGAATTTGGTAAAATTAAATAGCAAAAATAGTCAGTTTCTCTCGTAGGAAACTCTATTAAAAATTTAACAGAACGTAGTATTAGGCTATTGTGGAAAGGACATACTTATGTTAAAAGAAGTCATTGTAGTAGAAGGTAAGTCAGACATTCAACAAATTGCCAAAGCTATAGAAGCTGATTGTATTGCCACGGAAGGTTTTACATTGCGTAAAGGCGTATTAGAGCAGATTCAAGTAGCCTATGACAAACGAGGTATTATTATTTTTACAGATCCTGATACGGCTGGAGAACGGATTCGTCGTTTTTTAGCTAAAAAATTTCCTAATGCACAACATGCATTTGTGTCACGTGATTTAGCAACGGCCAATGATGATATTGGTATTGAACAAGCATCGCCAGAAGCTATTCGGGAAGCATTAAGCAATTTACATACGCATTCGTTAGAATCTTCTGAAGAATTTACGATGCAAGATATGGTGGCACATAGTTTAACTGGTTTTCCACGGAGTGCCGATAATAGAGCTATTGCAGGGGCAAAATTAGGGATTGGCTATGGCAATAGTAAGCAATTTTTATACCGCCTTAATCATTATGGCGTTACTCGCGAAGAGTTTAATGAAGCGATGCGTGACATTATGATTGGGTAAACGTTTACTTATATTTTGAAAGGAACTATATGTTAGAATCAGTTATTGCAAGTCCAGAAGTAGTACATTATATATGTAAACGTTTTGGCATACACATGAGCAAAAAGTTGGGGCAAAACTTTTTGATTTCTCGCCATGTAGTTGATGATATTGTAAAGGCCGCTCAACTTATACCAGGGGAGCCAGTCCTAGAAATTGGACCGGGTATTGGTACGTTGACACAAGGACTAGCTCAGAGCAAAGCTGATGTTACAGCTGTAGAATTAGATCGACGTCTTTTAGAAGTATTAGATACGACCTTAGCGGGCTATGATAATGTGCGCATTATTCATGGTGATATTTTAAAGGTAAATATTCCTGAATTAATGAATGACAAGCCGTTTAAAGTAGTAGCTAATTTGCCTTATTATATTACAACGCCGATTATCATGTCTTTACTAGAGATGAAATTGCCGATTGAGCGTCTTGTTGTGATGGTACAAAAAGAAGTAGCTGAGCGAATGGTAGCAACGCCAGGTTCTAAGGCGTATGGTGCTTTATCGGTGGCGGTGCAGTATTATACTGAGCCAGATATTGTGTTTGAAGTATCACCAAAATCATTTTTACCACCACCAGAAGTAACCAGTGCTGTTATTCGTTGTCGTTTGCGTAAAGAACCACCAGTGCAAGTAGGGGATGAACGTTTATTATTCCGCGTTATTAAAGCTGCTTTTGCACAACGGCGTAAGACTTTTAGCAATACTATGAAAACGACAGGGCTTAGTAAAGAACAGATTGAAGCTATTTTAAGCGAGGCTCAGATTGATGGTAGTTTGCGAGGCGAAACTTTTACTTTAGATGAATTTGCTCGCTTAGCTAATGCTTGGCATTCACTATATGGTGCATAAGGACGCATAACATGTTACAAAAAGTTTTTAAGGGAATCGGTTTATTGGCGCTTATACTAACAATTATTATGGTTGGTTTTTATGCAACAGCACCTATATATTCATGGCGTGGTATTCCCGTCTTAAATTATCATCAAGTGAATGATGAGAAGTTTTCACCACTAACAATGAAAACCAGCGACTTTGAAGCACAGATGGCATATTTGCATGAGGAAGGCTTTCATGCTATTACGCTAAATCAACTTTATAATTATTTACAAAATAATGTTTCCTTGCCTGAAAAACCAGTGGTCATTACCTTTGATGATGGTTATGTAGATAACTATGAAAAGGCAATGCCAATTTTGCAAAAATATGGCATGAAGGCAACCCTATTTATGATTGGCGATTCTATTGGTACTCCCGGTTTTTTAAATGCAGAGCAATTGCGAGCGATGGAGGCGAGTCAGACTTTTGATATAGAGTCTCACACGTATAGTCATAAAGATTTGCGTTCTTTAGCATTAAGTGCAGTGACGACAGAGCTTATAAAGTCTAAACAGCTGCTAGAAGGTGTACTAGGCCATTCTGTGGAATATATTGCGTATCCTTGTGGTTTTACTACGGCTGACATAGATAATTTAACTAAACAAGCGGGCTATCGTTTAGCTTTCACTGTAGATACAGGTAATGTCAATCAAGGGGCGAATAATTTTAATTTGAATCGTGTGCCTATATTTGAAGGGGACAATCCGCTATTGAGTATGAAATTGCGTTTGCATTATGTAGAAATAGTAGGTGGCCTTTGGTCATTACGCGATTTTTTACGTGCTCATAATCAACCAACTTTGGCGGCATTAGTTCCGTTATTTTAAAAAGTAATTAAAATATATATAAAGAAACCCTGACTATGTCTGAAAATAAGTGCTATGCATATTACCTCGTTCATGGTCGGGGTTTCTTTGCCTTTATACGCCACAACATTACGCAATCTTGATACAACGCTCCTTGGTTGCAAAGGGCCAAAGGATTAGCTAGAATTCGTATTGTTGTCGATTAGGAGTTTTTTGAAATAGATATTTTGATTTTAAATTTTGTATTAAATTTTCATTATAATAAAAGAACCTATCCCATAGAGCAATACCTTTGGCTACATGTAGCAGGTTTGCGAATCGGATAGGTTTTTTAGTGTTTTGTTGTGGTGTAAATACTTTATTACACAACTTTTATAAGTAATTATTCATTTAAGTGCTCATTGAGCGGTGGCGTTTCAAGGAATGTTACGTCAGGATTGCGCTCTACCACCCAACCCATTTGCCATTCATTGCTGATCAAGATAACCGTACGGCCACGATTATCTTTTACAGCCATAGCATTATCGAGCCCTTTTAGTTGTTTAATATCTACATTGCCTTTTACCCAGCGTGCTACGCTATATGGTAGGGAATCGGTAATAGGTTCTACGCCATATTCATTTCGTAGACGATATTGTAATACTTCAAATTGAAGCATACCAACAGCACCAACGATGAAGGAATCAAGGGAATGAGGCTGTTCAAAAATTTGGACGGCCCCTTCTTGTGCTAGTTGCGTCATACCTTTTTGGAATTGTTTCCGTTTCATAGTGTCTTTTGGACTTACGCGAGCAAAGAACTCTGGCGGGAAGACAGGGAAGTCACCAAAGGTTACTTTATGGTTCGCTGCACAGAGCGTATCACCTACACCCATAGTGCCTGCATCAAAGACACCAATAATATCGCCTGGATAGGCTTCGTCAATAATAGTACGCTCAGTAGCTAAAAATTGTTGTGGCTGTGCTAGGCGAATTGTTTTACCGGATTGGCGGTGAAGAACAGACATGCCTTTTTCAAATTTGCCAGAGCAGATACGCATGAATACAATACGGTCATGATGGTTTGGATTCATGTTAGCTTGGATTTTAAAAACAAAAGCCGAAAAATCTTCTGAAGAAGCTTCTACAGTTTCTT
This sequence comes from Veillonella intestinalis, assembly GCF_943192895.1. NCBI lineage: Bacteria > Bacillati > Bacillota > Negativicutes > Veillonellales > Veillonellaceae > Veillonella > Veillonella intestinalis. The sequence goes on from NZ_CALPCB010000002.1 coordinate 29,347, forward strand.
CTAACGCTTGGCGTGGTGCTGGAGACGGTGCTAAATCAAGGAATTTTTCTAAGAACGGTTTTACACCGAAGTTAGTCATAGCAGAACCAAAGAACATAGGCGTTAATTCACCAGCGCGGACGCGATCAAAATCGAATTCATCACCAGCAACATCTAGGAGTTCAATATCATCAATAAGAGATTGATGGACTTCGTCACCTAGGAGTTCACGGAAGGCTGGGTCATCAACAGATTCTTTAGTGGACGCTAATTTTTGCTGACCGTGGGTTTCATCTTTGGCAAATAAATCAACAGTGTGCGTTTCACGATCATAAATGCCTTGGTATTCACCATTAATCCCTACAGGCCAATTCATTGGCACTGCACGAATGCCTAAGGAGTTTTCAATTTCTTCCATTAAATCAAATGGATTACGGCCAAAGTGGTCAATTTTGTTAACAAAGGTAAAAATAGGGATACCACGTTCTTTACAAACCGCAAAGAGTTTTTTTGTCTGTGCTTCCACACCTTTGGCGACGTCGATAAGCATGACAGCACTGTCGGCAGCCATAAGAGTACGGTATGTATCTTCTGAGAAATCCTGGTGACCAGGGGTGTCCAAAATATTAACTCGGCAACCATCATAGTCGAATTGAAGTACTGAACTTGTAACTGAAATACCACGTTGTTTTTCAATTTCCATCCAGTCAGATACAGCATATTTTTGTGTTTTACGAGACTTTACGGAACCTGCTAAGTGAATAGCACCACCGTAAAGGAGTAGTTTTTCCGTTAATGTAGTTTTACCGGCGTCAGGATGCGAGATGATCGCGAAGGTGCGCCGACGTTTTACTTCTTCTAAGAATGTCATGTTGTCACCTCATACAAATTATCTATCCTTAAAATTATATACTACAATATGCTTGGTTGTCATTAAGGAAGTAGATTTCTTTTATGAAACGCAAAGATAGTGTATAATAGAACAGATAAAGGAGGGCCTATGAGATTATTTATTGCCGAAAAGCCAAGTATGGGGCGAGAAATAAGTAAATATTTGCCAGAACAGAGCCGTGTACAAAAACGCGATGGTTTTATTGTACAAGGTGATGATGTGGTGACATGGGCCTTCGGCCATGTATTAGAACAGGCTGAGCCTGGCGACTATAATGAGCGTTATAAGCGATGGAATGCAGCGGATTTGCCAATTGTGCCTGATGAGTGGCGCTTATTAATTACTAAAAGTAGTGAAAAGCAGTTTTATACAATTAAAAAGCTCATTGAGGAAGCCGATGAAATAGTTAATGCTGGTGACCCGGATAGAGAAGGGCAATTGCTAATTGATGAAATTTTATTGTTTGTCAATAATACAAAGCCAGTAAAACGTATTTTGTTGAACGCATTAGATGAGAAATCAATTCGTTCAGCTTTAGCTGACTTACGTGATAATAAAGATTTTTATAATTTGCAACAATCTGCCTTAGCAAGAGCACGGGCGGATTGGTTAATTGGCATGAATTTATCCCGTGCTTATACATTGCAACAGCGTCGTCAAGGTAATAAAGTCACATTTCCTATTGGCCGTGTTAAAACGCCAACTTTGGCGCTTGTAGTGCGACGGGAACGAGAATTAGACAACTTTGTACCTGTGGATTATTTTACTTTAAAAGTATTATATGAACATGCTAATGGTAGTTTCTGGACAACCTGGCAGCCAAAAGATGAACAAATTGGTTTAGATCCAGAAGGTCGTTTGCTGAATAAAGCCATTGTTGAAGAATTGGCTAAACGGTTAGTAGATAGTAAGACAGGCATTATTGAAAAGCGTGAAAAAACTAAGAAAAAGGAGCCTCAAAAACTACCTTTATCATTATCGGCGTTGCAAGTAGCAGCTGGTAAAGCTTATGGCTATGATCCACAACAAGTATTAGATACAGCACAGAAATTATATGAGAAAAAATTAACGACCTATCCTCGTTCAGATTGTGACTATTTGCCGAATAACCAATATGCAGATCGTCAGAGTATTTTAGCAAATTTAAGCAAAAATAGTGGGGTTATTGGTGAATGGGCTAAGAACGCTGACCAAACTATTAAATCTCGTGCTTGGAATGATAAGAAGATTACCGCCCATCATGCCATTATACCGACTACAGTGGCTTGTAATATGGCAACGCTACCAGAAATGGAACGGAATATTTATTTCTTAATTGCGCAGTCATATATTGGGCAATTTTATCCAGAACATGAATATGAGCAAACGCGCTTGACCGTAGGGCAAGAGGGAGAGCAGTTTGTTGCTCATGGTCGTGTTATTACTGTGCTAGGCTGGAAAGCATTATTTCAAAAGCCTAAGAAGACAGAACAAAATGGTGATACCACAGATTCTGATTCCAGTGATGGGGATACTAACGAAGAAAATGAAGATTCCTCTAGTACAGGCAAAAAAGGACCGGTTATTGAGGACAGTGGTGAATTACCAAATGTAAAAAAGGGTGATACCGTAGTTATGGATAACTATGCGATTGATCCTAAGCAGACAAAGCCACCAAGTCGTTTTACGGCAGCTACATTATTACAAGCTATGAAGGAAATTCACAAGTATGTAAAAAATGAAGACTTGAAAAAGCAATTAAAAGCTGTATCTGGCATTGGGACAGAAGCAACTCGAGCTACCATTATTGATGAGTTAATCAATCGTAAATTTATGTCCGTAAAAGGAAAGAAAAAAGTCATTCAACCTACAGAGTTAGGATATTTATTAGTGGATGCCTTGCCAGAAGAAATGTTATATCCTGATGAGACCGCTTTGTGGGAAGAGCGATTGGCGGCTATGAGTGAAGGGGCTGATACGTTAGATTCATTTTTGACGGATCAGGTTGCATTTTTGAAACGCCTGATTGAAAAAACTAACAATGGGCTTACTATGGATGGTTTAGATACAGATGGGTTTAATATTGCTAGTACCGTACGAACGGTGAAACGACAGGCTCCATTAACTGGCGATAGTTCGCTAGGAGGGGGCGAAGGCAGTCATAGTGTAGCTGGGCGGCAGGGTTTAAGTGAAGAAGAATTAAGTAAGTTAGCCGATTGTCCTGCTTGTGGGCAGGGAAAGTTACAGCTACGCAAAGGTAAATTTGGTGAGTTTTATGGCTGTACAGAATTTCCTAAGTGCCGTCATACACAGCCTGTAGGTGGTGTTAATCGCAGTTCTTTTAATGGTGATGGCGGAGTACCTTATGGGGCACAAGATCAAGTTGATTTACAAGTAGTTAATGCATTAAAAGAAGGAGAAGCCAAGGGAACTTTGACATATAAATGCCCTCGGTGTAATGAAGGGTATTTAGTGCCTATTACACGAAATGGTCGTGTGAATTGGACTTGCTCTAATCAACCACAGTGTAGAACAATTGTGGCGGATGTGGAGGGAAAACCTATTAAATTTTCTACCTGATTATTAAAAAGCCAATTATATCTACCGAAAACTGACGTTCTTACGAACAATGATTTTCTTGTAGCTATAATTGGCTTTTTCCCTATTGTATAAAAGGCGTCGCCCGTTCACTAGTTAAATGACAAAAAGACTATTTTTAAGTAAATGTAGACTTATATCTTGAAGGTTTTTATTTATAAAAGGGCTCTTAGCTGTCATAAGTTTACAGCTAAGAGCCCTTTTAATTAATAGAAAGTTTTAATTAAAATCGGTCTTTTTTACATTAGTTAAATCGCCATTTAGCGAGAGCGGCGACGTCTTGTATTCGCTCCTTTATGTCCGGTTGCTTTATGTCGTTTAGCTTTAGTGGCCTGATAATTAGACTTGATAGCAGGCTTTTTACTAGCTACGGCTTTTTTAGGTGCTTGGGCACGTCCTTTAGTTTTAACTTGTCCATCGGTAGTGTATTTAGTTAAGGTTGCTTCAATAGCGCGTTCGATGCGACGTAGCCAAGGTTCATCTGCTTGGGTTGCATAAGTAATGGCAATGCCGCTAGTGCCAGCGCGACCGGTACGACCAATTCGATGAATGTAGTAATCAACATCATGAGGTACGTCAAAGTTATATACATGACTGATACCTTCAATATCAATACCGCGAGCTGCAATATCGGTAGCAACTAAGATTTGTGTGCGAGCACGGGCGAAATCACGTAAGATTTGAGTACGGCGTCCTTGCGTCAAATCCCCATGCAGTTCGCCAATGTTAAAGCCGGCAGCTGTTAATTCATAAGAAAGGTGAATGGCACCTTCTTTTTTATTACAGAATACAATGGCCAAATAAGGATTATCTTCTCTAATTTGTGCCATTAAACGCTCAAGCTTTTCTTCTGGTTTCACCATAATAACTCGTTGCTCAATGGTATCTAAGGTGACATTATTACCTTTGACTGTTACCGACATAGGCTTTTTCATATATGCTTTGGCGAGACTGCGAATTCTATCTGGTACAGTGGCTGAGAAAAGCAGGAGTTGACGATTTGCATTGGTTCGTTCAATGAGGGATTCTACATCAGGTAAAAAGCCCATATGCAGCATTTGATCCGCTTCATCCAATACGATACGACGGACTGTATCAAGTATTAGTGAGCCTCGGGTAGCATGGTCTAGTAAACGGCCTGGCGTACCGATGATTACGTGAGGACGGCGTCCTAATTGTTGTAATTGCCCTTCAATAGTGCGGCCACCAATAAGAGGTAACACGTCAATACCCAGAATATCGCCAATACTTTTGGCTTCTTCGGCGATTTGTTTTACGAGTTCACGCGTAGGCGCTATGATAAGTGCTTGCTCCTGAAATACATCAATATTAATGCGTTGCAGTACGGGCAGTAAAAATGCCAGTGTTTTACCTGTGCCTGTTTGTGCCATAGCGATTAAATCATGACCTTTGAAGGCTGGTGGAATAGCTTGTTCTTGAATAGGGGTAGGCTCTTTAATGCCTTGTTTGGTTAAGGCTTCAATTAATTCTGGCACTACACCTAAAGTTTGAAATGATTTCATATAGGAACTCCTTTTAAAGTGGTTTAATATATGTTACATATATAAGATTAAGTTAGCGAAATTATATATTCATTATATCATAAGTAACATAGCTTGTAATATGGCCATAATAAGTAACGTAGCTTATAGTATGGCTATAGTTTTGGTCTTAATATAGTTGGGGTATCGACTACAAAAGTATAAAATTAATATATTTTACTTAAAATCATAGTTTTTTTGCTAAAAATATATAGTAATAATTCAGTGAGAATGACTATTTAATTGATAATCGGTTGATAAGTGTTTTATTTTTTGCATATTTTAGAGTAAAAGAGAAGATATATCAAATGATAATGATAAGAAAAGATATAAATAGTTTCCTATATTTGTCTTGAGTATTGATGTGATAATGAAAATTTAAAAAAATCTATGTACTTTGACATGATTCGATATTGCAACTCATTATTGAAATTATCCTCTACTGTGATATAATTTAATTGTAATTTTTTATCAGTTAATGGCGGATTTTTAGCAAAGCTTATTTATAAATAGGCTTGTTTTGTTCTGTCACAAGGAGGTGTAGGACTGTGATCAAATCGTTGGCGTCGATGAAACCAGGTGAAGCTGGGGTAATTAAACAATTGCGTGGCTCTGGTAATATCAAACATCGTCTGGTTGATATGGGATTGGTACCAGGGACTTTTGTGCGAGTTATGAAATTCGCTCCTTTAGGTGACCCAGTTGAAATTAAAGTGAAAAACTTTGATTTAGCTCTGCGTGTAAGTGAAGCAGACACTATTGACATTGAAGTAAGTCAGGAGGCCTAGGATGAGTGACCAAAATACCACGTCCATCCGCATTGCTTTAGCGGGGAATCCGAATTGTGGTAAAACAACAATTTTTAATAATATTACTGGTGCGAAACAGCATGTAGGTAATTATCCCGGTGTAACCGTGGAAAAGAAAGAAGGGGAATGTACCTTTAGTGGTAAAGATTTACTCTTTATCGACTTACCAGGTACATATAGCTTAACAGCTCGATCCTTAGATGAATTAGTAGCTCGTAATGTAATTATCAATGATGAGCCTGATGTATTAGTGAATGTTATTGATGCTTCTAATTTAGAACGTAATTTATATTTAGCAGCACAGCTCTTAGAACTTGAACGTCCTTTAGTTATGGCCCTTAATATGTCTGACGTGGCTAAAGATATGGGTGTACATATTGACATTAAAAAGTTAAGTGAGTTAACAGGGGCTACTATTGTTGAAACAGTAGGTCGTGACAATGTTGGTACTAAAGAATTGTTACAAGCTGTTATTGATGTAGCAAAAGAAGCTAAAAAGCCAAGTGCTACTATTGATTATGGCCCTACGTTAGAACCGGCGATTGATGAAGTAACGGCTGAATTAGAAAAAGCAGGCACTATTTCATACCCATTGCGTTGGGTAGCTATTAAGCTATTAGAAGCAGATACTGATGTAGTAAAAAAAGTTAAGGCTTTTGAACATACTGAAGCGGCTTTGGCAAAAGCAGAACAGTGGCGTGAAACATTAAAAGATAAAGTAGATTTAGAAATTATATTCCAAGAATTCCGTCATAGTTTTGCTGTAGCAACTTATAATAATTGTTTACAAGGTACGCCTAAAGAAATTGAAACAAAATCTGATCGTTTAGATAAGGTGTTGACTCATCGTGTTTTAGGCTTACCAATCTTTATGATTATTATGTGGTTATTGTTTAACTTCGTAAACGAAGTAGGGGCTTATCCACAAGGTTGGATTGAAGATGCGTTTGCTGCCTTAGGTACTTGGGCTACGACAGTTATTCCAGAAGGACTTTTACAATCCTTAGTTGTTGATGGGATTATTGCTGGGGTAGGGGCTGTGTTAAGCTTTGTACCATTGATTGTATTGCTATTTTTAGGTATTGCGTTCTTAGAAGATATCGGTTATATGGCGCGTGCAGCTTTTGTAATGGACCGTATCATGCGTGCTTGTGGTTTGCATGGTAAATCCTTTATTCCTCTTTTAATTGGTTATGGTTGTAGTATTCCAGCTATTATGGGGGCTCGTATCTTAGATAATAATCGTGACCGCATGATTACGATTTTAGTATCTCAATTTATGACTTGTAGTGCCCGTTTACCAGTATATACCTTGTTTATTGGGGCGTTCTTCCCAGTAGCTCAACGGGGTACAGCCTTATTTGCTATTTATTTTGCAGGGATTATTTTAGCTGTTGTAATGGCTAAAATATTCCGCAAATTCTTATTCCCTGGTGAGTCTGAACCATTTGTAATGGAACTTCCGCCATATCATATGCCAACTGTTAAAAGTGTGTTAATGCACATGTGGGAACGTGCTTGGTTATATGTGAAAAAAGCGGGTACCTTTATTTTAGCGGCATCCGTATTGATTTGGTTCTTAGCTTCCTATCCACAAGAGGTACCATACTCTCAAGATTTTGATGCGGCTCGAGCACAAGTAACTCAAGATTATGAGGCTAAAGATGAAGCGACTTTCTTGCAATTTGGTTTAGCTACGGAAAGTCAAAAAGAATCTGTTATGGCTTTAGTTGATAAAATGACAGCTATTCAGGAAGAACAAGATGCTGCTGCTGAAGAAGCAGGGGTTGAAGAAGAAGAAATTGGTGATGAAGGTTTAAATGGTGAAGTTATTGCAACAGCTGAGACTGAAGAAGCAGCACCAGAAGTACCAGACTATTTCAATGATCTTCAAGTTGCTAATTCAACTGAATTCCCAGTGGCTTGGGCGATTTACTTGAACAATCAAGATAAAGAAGAGGCACTTGGTGAACTTGATCAGCAAGAAGCCTCTGAAAAATTAGAAGGTTCTTATGTAGCTATGATTGGTAAAACAATTGAACCAATTATGCGTCCATTAGGCTTTGATTGGAAGATGAGTGTATCCTTAGTAACTGCCTTAGCAGCTAAAGAGGTTATGGTAAGTACGTTAGGTACTATTTATGCAGTAGGGGCTGATGAAGAAAATGAAAAACCATTGCAAGAATACTTACGTACAGATCCTTCCTTTACACCACTGGTAGCAGTTGGTTTAATGATGTTTGTTCTTATTTATCCGCCATGTTTTGCAGCTATGGCTGTATTTAAACGTGAAGCTGGTGGTTGGGGCTGGTTAGGTTTCTTTATGGTTTATTCCACTGGTCTCGCTTGGTTAGCAGCTTTTATTATCTATAATGGCGGTCGTTTGCTTGGTTTCCATTGATAGGCAGTTATAACTTTTAATGGATTTCAAAGTTCAAGCATTTTTCGTTAAATTATTAGCTAGTTCCCATTGTTTGTTAAATGAGAATTAACCAATGATACTCATTGAGAATATAGAGTTTAAAAGCCTATTCTCAAAATGTTTGCGAAATGGTATTGATAAAATGAGAAAGATGGTGTATGATAATGGAGAACCTAATAGTTTATCTTATCGGATTATTCGCTGTATTGTTTGTTATTCGTGAAGCTTACAAAACTGTTTCTGGTAAAGGCGGTTGTGGCTGCGGTTGTGGCGGTAATAGTACGGACAAGAAACAGCATGAAGGAGCCTCTGGTTGTGGCTGTGGTTGTAGTTGTAGTGGTAGCAAATAATAGGATATAACAGTAAGTACTGACGAATACAGGGTATTCCAAAGATTTACGGCCAAAGTAGCCAAGGTTCAGTGAGGTGAGCCTTGGCTATTTTATACACAAAGGGTTAATTTACATTTTAATTTTATTATTTAATGTTGTACTACTAGTACAGTTGGTAAAAAGAAAGGTGAGATTTATATGTTTAATGTAGACAAAGACAAAGTAAAAAATGCTAATTTATTCGCAGCTGGTTTGGCTCTTGGTACAGTAGGCCTTAAAGTATTAACTAGTAAAGATGCTAAAAAAGTATATGCTAATGTAGTAGCTGCTGGGTTACGCGCTAAAGAAAGCGTTATGCAAACAGCTGAAAAAGTACAAGCTTCTAGTGGTAGCATTTTAGCTGATGCGCAAGAAATTAACGAAAATCGTCGTAAAGAAGAAGCTTTATTTGAAGAAGAAAAGGGTGAATAATTAATATGTTGAAGTTTTCGGTTATTCAACGATTATCGAAACGTCTTCATGTTAGATGCACCGGACGCCTATTTAATGATGCGGAAGCAGCGTATGTAGAAAATACATTAATGAAGCAGCCTGCGATTAAAAAGGCGCAGTTCTTTACTCGTTCACGAGACTTAATCATTCAGCATACAGGGGATGAAATAGCTGTACGTGATGCTTTGGTGGCTCTTAATGAATTAGATTTTAGTAATGCGCCAGCGTTAACTGAATATTCGCCACGTTTGGTCAATAAAAAATATAAAGAGTCAATGATTAATCAAACTCTTGTATATTTAGGTAAAAAATTACTTTTACCAGCACCAATCAATATGGTTTGGTCTTGGTTTAATGCTTTAAAATTTGCTAAAACAGCTGTAACTATGCTATGGCATCGTAAGTTATCTGTAGAGGTATTAGATGGTGTAGCCATAGCAGTTTCCTTATTACGTGGGGATGTTTCTACAGCAGGTGCTATTATGTACTTGCTCGGTATTGGTGAAACGTTAGAAGAATGGACATTGCGTAAATCAGTACTTAATTTAGCAGAGAGCATGTCTTTAAACGTTGATAAGGTATGGGTTAAGGTGGATGGCGTTGAAGTAAGTCGCCCTGTAGCTGAAGTAGCCGAAGGTGATCAAGTTGTGCTACGTCAAGGTGAAGTCGTACCATTAGATGGTGTCGTACTGGAAGGCGTTGTCCTTGTGAATGAAAGCTCTATGACAGGTGAACCTGAGCCGGTTCGTCGTGATGAAGGGTGTTCTGTTTATGCTGGCACCGTTGTAGAAGAAGGGTCTTGTGTAATTGAAGTGCGAGGCAATTCTAAATCTTCACGGTATGAGCAAATTGTTGCACTCATCGAAGAGTCTGAACAGATGAAATCTGGTATGGAACAAAAGGCGTTTCATATGGCGGATAAACTAGTACCAATTAGCTTTGCTGGTACCGTTTTAACCTATTTATTAACACGCAATACTATGAAGGCCTTATCTTTCTTGATGGTTGATTTTTCGTGTGCCTTAAAGTTGAGTATTCCATTAGCCGTATTATCTGCTATGGAAGAAGCATCAAAACGGGGCATTACTGTTAAAGGTGGCAAATATTTAGAACAAATTGCAGCGGCTGATGTTATTGTTTTTGATAAAACGGGAACGTTGACAAAAGCGGAGCCAGTGTTTGAAGATATTATTACGTTTGATGGTAATGATCCTGATGATATGCTAATGTTGGCAGCTTGCTTAGAGGAGCATTTCCCTCATTCCATGGCGAAAGCAGTTGTGAATGCAGCGGAACAACATAATTTGCCACATAAAGAAAAACACTCTTCCAAAGTAGAGTACATAGTAGCTCATGGCATTGCATCTAAAGTGGGTAATCGTAAATGTCGTATTGGGAGTGCTCATTTTATATTTGATGATGAAAAAACAGTTATTCCAGATGGTGAGCAGGATAAATTTGATAATTTGCCTAGTGGTTTCTCTCATTTATATCTTGCCATTAGTGGACGTTTAGCTGCAGTGTTATTAATTAAAGATCCAATTCGTGAAGAGGCTAAACAAGTTATTCAAGACTTACATGATTTAGGTATTAAAAAAGTAGTTATGATGACTGGGGATAGCCGACGCAATGCGGAGCGAGTAGCTCGTGAAATTGGCATTGATGAAGTGCATGCAGAAGTATTGCCAGGCGATAAAGCAGCTTATGTAAAACAAGCGAAAGAGGAAGGCTATACAGTTATGATGATTGGTGATGGCATTAATGATTCACCAGCTTTATCGGAAGCGCATGTAGGTATTGCTATGAATGAAGGGGCACCTATTGCGCAAAAAATTGCTAATGTGACTGTATCTTCTGATAATTTAAGTAGCATTGTTGACTTGCGTCGGATTGCGATGCGCTTGATGGATCGTATTCAATTCAATTATAATTCTATCGTTGGTGTAAATGGTGCTTTAGTTGGTTTAGGTTTATTCCAAGTATTAACACCAAGCAGCACTGCATGGATGCATAATATGTTCACCTTGGGGATTGGCTTGCGCAGTATGACCCCATTATTACCGGCAAATAAAACAGCCAGTGATGATAGTGTCATCGAAGCAGAGGCTCAAGTTGTAGCGTAAGGGTTATAAATTGGCGGGTTTTCTTAGGAAAGCCCGCTATTTTTGTTGAGTTTTCAGGGCGCCTATAGTAGAATAAAACTATTGGATTATAGAATTGGGAGGTTTTGGCATGAAAGTCCTCGTCGATATCTTGGGGCGTACTTTTTATATGAGTGTTTTTATAATATTAGTTCCTTTGGGAGCCTATACGATTCATAATGGGTCTAGCGCCATGGTAGCCTTGGTTAGTTATTTAGTTTTATCCTTGGCGATTCCTTTGGCCTATTTATCGTCTAAGCGAAGTGGTTTTGGTCCTGATGAAAAGCGCATAGGTCGTCTTTGTTATATTGTTGGTTGGATATTGGTACAATTAGGTACGTATCAAAGTTTCTTTGTAGGTGATTTTTCGTTCTTATGGGCACTGCCTAGCGTAGGTCGTGATGTTGCCTTCGTCATCGTTATGTATGTACAAGTTGCTTTATCATTTACCGTAGGATATATGATAAATAGCTTGGTAGGTAGGAGTTCAGCAAAATGATTAAAAATTTATTACGTATGTTTGTACTGTGTGCTGTTATTATAGTACCAATTTCTATGGTCGTCTTGGCTACGCAAGGTGCAACCTTAGGTATGGTAGCTTTTTTAGTATTAGCTTTGATTGTGCCTTCTGTATTGCGTCGACATAATCGGTTGGAGGGGTTAGTTACCTATCCTTGGCGAAGTGGTTTATATGTATATAGCTGGCTATGGTGTTTAACATTTTTCTTTTTAGGTGATAGTGTCATTCCTTTTACGGTATCTGCAGATAATACAAGTTTAGTTATTTTAACTTGGGTAGGTCTATTTTTAGTTGCTTTATTTGCGATGATGTTAGTAAATGTTATTTTGACTATGTTTTTCAGTCGTCCTCGATTTAATCGTTGGCTTGATGACTCTTTAGACATGGCTGTGTATTCGCTACCTATTCCTATGTTGTTGTTAGGGGATGTATTATTTTTAAATATCCCTGACCCAGCCTTAGCGGCTCAGATTAGTGCGCAAGTATTTGGCTTTTTACAACTTTGGCTATATGGTTTTGTAATTTGGACTATGGCAGTGATTGCTATTTACTTACATCCAAAATTTGGTGAAAAACAGGGCCTTCGTTTAGGTCGTATTATGTTAACTGCTTTAGCTTGGCTAGCGATTAATGGACATTTGATGTATGGCTGGAAACCTGATTTTGCTATGGAACTTTTGTATTTCTTAATGCCTGTTTTCCAAGGGAATATATTAGTTTATATTACACCAGGTTTGCTTGAGTTTCTTGTACTGGCCTTATCTGTAGGAATTGGCTTACGTTTAGAAGATAGTATTACTAATTGGCAAGCTAAACGAGCGGCTAATAAGTAGTATTTTTCCTTTAGCCTTGACAGGAACTAGCTTATTTAATAATATAGTAGATGATTTACTAGATTGTGACTGTCTGTATTGCCTAATTAAGCGCAAACAGAACGATAGCAATTATAGGAATCATCTATTTTTTTATTCGACTTATATCCGCAGTGGAATAAGAACGGAGGAAGCATATGACAATCACAGATAAGGAAAAAGGGACAGACGTAACCGTATCATCAAAAGTAAATACTACGTCTAGTGAAACGACTAAAGAAATAGTAGCAGAGGCAAAGGGGCTTAAAAAAACGCAACCTAAGCAGCGGTTTAGTTTACGACAATTAACAATTATTGGGCTTTTATCTGCTTTAACTGTAGTATTAGGGGTAACGGGTCTTGGTTTTATTCCTATTCCACCAATTAATGCTACTATATTACATATACCAACCTTGATAGGCGCTCTCTTAGAAGGACCTAAAATTGGTATGGTTATAGGCTTCATTTTTGGTTGCTATAGCTTAGTTCAAAATATGATACAGCCAAATATAATGTCTTTTGTATTTTTAAACCCGATTGTGTCTGTATTACCACGTATGTTGATCGGACCTATTAGCTATTTAGTATATCGCTATTTAACATTTAAACGTGCTATTTGGCGAGTTATTATAGCTCTTTTTGTAGGTACTATGGTTCATACTATTTTAGTAATGTCCTTAATTTATATTATTTATGCTGAACCGTATGCAGCGGCTAAAGGGATTCCGATTGACCATGTTGCTAACATCGTAATTGGTGTAGCCGTGTTCCATGGTCCATTAGAAGCATTGGCGGCTGTAGTAGTAGGAACTCCCGTAGTAATGGCGTTACGGGCTAAACTTAAGAAAGCTTAATACATTTGAGACTAAGACTAGCCCTGACACTTTGTCGGGGCTTTTTAATATGACATATTGATACATGAGCAATTGTTGTTGTATTTTTGATAATGTGATAGAAAGGATGATTTTATGAAGAAATGGCGAATCTTGGGACTAAGAAGTTTATTAGCTATAGGCGTATTAACTAGTGCATTGTTGCTAGGCGGTTGTGGTTCTAATACTACAGAAACTAATAAAGAAGGATTGGCGGTAGTAACAACCGTGTATCCAGCGTATGATGTGGCTAAACAAGTTGGCGGCGACAAAGTTAATGTCACTATGTTGGTACCACCGGGGACAGAACCTCATGACTGGGAGCCAACTGTAAAAGACTTGAAGGCGGTCGGTAAAGCAAAGGTATTTATTTATAATGGAGCAGGCTTAGAGCCTACAGAAAAATTATTGGCTCCCGATATTATTAAAGATGCTAAGACTGTAGAATTGGCAGGGGCTGTAGAGGTACTTCCAATTACAACAACAGAATTAGACAGCACCGAGGAAGCACATGCGCATACACATAGTGACGAAGCCTCTCATAGCCACCAATCAGATAGTGTTCATCAAAATAGTGCAATGACTCATGAAGAAGGAGAACATGACCATCATCATGACGGGGTGGATCCACATATTTGGTTAAATCCTATGAATGTGGCTAAGGAAGTAGATTTAGTTGTACAAGCTTTTAGTGAAGCCGATCCAGCGAATAAAGCGTATTATGAAGCGAATGGTAAGGCCTATAAAGAAAAATTACTGGCATTAGATACGGCATATAAAGCGTTTGCCCAACAAGTGCCGAATAAGGAATTAGTAGTAACTCATGAAGCCTTTGGTTATTTAGCCAAGCAATATGGTTTTACTCAGCTCGGAATCATGGGCGTATCGCCAGATGCAGAACCAACCCCGGATCGTATGGCGGCTATTATTAGTTTTGTAAAAGTGCACAATGTGAAGGCTATATTTAGTGAGGCCTTAGTTAATCCAAAATTAGCCAATGCGATTGCGGCTGAGACAGGAGCTCAAGTATATATGCTAAATCCCGTGGAAGGCTTGACAGAAGAACAAATTCAAGGTGGTGAGAATTACATTTCTATTATGACTCAAAATTTAACCACCCTTCGTGACGCTTTGGGCATAAAATAAAGCGATATAAGAAGTCATAGATTATTATATTTTGAAATTACGGACGTAAGGCAATAGATAATTAGCACCGTTTAAAACCCTATAAAATAAGGGGATATCCATTTCTCAATGTCATGCTGGGTATTGATATTTATCATTAGAAACCTATTGCTCATCGGTAATTGACTATGATAAAATATGTGTAACAGGTAATAGTAATTTTAGGAGGTTGAAGCAAATGGCTAAACGTATTCGTACAATCAACACAGAATCTTTACAGAAAACCGCTAAAACTGGTGGCTGTGGCGAATGCCAAACTTCTTGCCAATCCGCTTGCAAAACAAGCTGTACTGTAGGCAACCAAGTTTGCAAACAAAAATAAGTTGTGAAGCACAATAGTGATGAGAAATGACCTAATTATTACCATGTAATGATTAGGTCTTATTCTCATATTGGGTTAAGAACTAATAGATGATGGAGTATAAATGCAAGGTTTTACCATATGGGAGAGAATTGGGGAAATATATTGTTGTTCCTATGTAATTCTTTCATATATGGTAGAACCTTTTTTTAAGACTAAAAATAAGAGGGATGTAGTATAATATAAATGTAGTAATAACTATTAAATATATGGAGGTACCATGTTAGAATTAAAACCAATGATTCACAAGTTCAAGATGAAGGATAAGTATTTCTGTCTTGATGTAAATAGTGGCATTATTCATGTAATCGACGAATTAACAGACCGCGTGCTAGATATTTATGATGGCACGAATCGAGCTGCGGTTCATGAAGCTCTTGATAGTGTAGAATCACCAGCAGAGCTTGACGAGTTGTTAGATGAAATCGATGGTTTAATCAAAGACGAAATGCTATATGCACCGATGTCGGAAGATTTCAAACTTGTAGCTGCTGAAAAGCCTATTGTAAAAGCCCTTTGTTTAAACATTGCTCATGATTGCAATTTAGCTTGTAAATATTGCTTTGCTAGCCAAGGGGACTATGGCGGTGTGAAACGTGAACTCATGAGTTTTGATGTAGCTAAACGAGCAGTTGACTTCTTAATTTCTATGAGTGGTCCTCGTCAACATTTAGAGATTGACTTCTTTGGTGGAGAACCTTTGATGAATTGGGACGTGGTTAAGCAAACCATTGAATATGCCGAAAAAGTGGGCGCTGAACACAATAAGATTTTCAAAATGACTATGACCACCAATGGTGTTCTGTTAACCCAAGAAAAGATCGATTACTTAAATGAACATAAATTAAGTATGGTGCTATCTATTGATGGTCGTGAAGAAGTTCATAATCATATGCGTCCAAGTGCTGGTGGTACAGATACTTATAAGACAGTGGCTAAAAATCTTATCAATGCGGTAAAACAACGGGATGGTTTAGAATATTATGCTCGTGGTACATATACGCATAATAATTTGGACTTTACTAAAGACGTCATTGCTATGTCTGACTTAGGCTTTGAACATTTATCTATGGAGCCAGTAGTAGGCCAAGAAGGCGAGTATGTACTTCGTGATGAAGATTTACCAGCGTTGATGGAAGAGTATGAAAAGCTTGCTGACTTATACTTGGAGCGTCAAAAAGAAGGTTGGGGAGAGAAGTTTAATTTCTTCCACTTCCGTATGGATTTATATCGTGGTCCTTGCATGGCTAAGCGTTTGCGCGGTTGTGGTGCTGGTCATGAATATATGGCTATTGTACCAAATGGGGATATTTATCCATGTCACCAATTTGTAGGCCGTGATGGGTATGTGTTAGGCAATGTTTTTGAAGGCCTTAAAAACTTTGATATTCCACGAGAATTCCGTAATACCCATGTATTCACTAAGCCGACTTGTGCCAAATGTTGGGCTAAGTTCTTCTGTTCTGGTGGCTGTCATGCCAATAATGAAACCTTTACGGGAACTATTCATGAGCCGTATGCATTAGGCTGTGAACTACAGAAAAAACGCATTGAATGCGCTATTATGATTCAAGCAGAATTGGATGAATTGCGTGAACAAGGCATTGTGCCAAAAGATGATCCAGCTTTCCAAGAACGAAAACAGCATAATTGGATGTAAAGAAAATCTTTGAATATAAGAATTTACAAGATTATATTCAGTAAGGATTATATTCAGTAAGTAGTTGGTCATTTGACACATATGATCACTATATAAAGTATACACAGATGTTATACATAAGTAGTAAAGGAACTAATTTATGAAGCGACAAGGTATACGATTTACAGGCATAGTACAGGGGGTTGGGTTTCGCCCCCTTATTGCCGTTATAGCACGAGAGTTACACTTAGTAGGTTTTGTATACAATGATGATGCAGGTGTGTATACAGAAGTACAAGGTAAGGAAGAAGCAGTAGACTTTTTTGTTGAGCAAGTACAAACGCGCAAAGGCCCTTTGGCTCGGATAGATAGTATAACTGTTACAGACTTATCATTAGGTGATGAAAACTTATTTGTTATTGCACCATCACCAGCGGGTAGACAGCCGGCTACCTTTATAGGCGCTGATACGGCTCCTTGTGAAGCTTGTAGACAAGAGTTACACGATCCTATGAATCGGCGTTATCGCTATAGTTTTATCAATTGCACTCATTGTGGGCCTCGTTATACTATTGTGGAAACAGTACCCTATGATCGTCAGTTTACGTCGATGAAAGGGTTCCCTCTTTGCAAAGCCTGTCAAACTGAGTATGAAACGGAAACAGATCGTCGATATCATGCAGAACCTAATGCTTGTCCCGTGTGTGGACCTCAATATAAGTTATATGAGGTAGTGAATGGTGAATGGCAATCTGTGAATAGCCGTCATAGTAATAGTGCGATTGACTCTGCTGTAGTTGATTGGTCTGATGTACAGTTAGATCCTTTAACTTTGGGGCGCGATTATGTAATGTCAGGTCATATTATTGCGTTTAAAGGTGTGGGTGGTTATCATCTTGTATGTGATGCAACAAATAGAGAGGCTGTACAACGTTTAAGAGAACGTAAAAGGAGACCCCATAAACCGTTGGCAGTTATGGTGGACTCTATAGCAACAGCACGGCAAATAGCACATCTCACGCCAGAAGAAGAAGCTTTATTACAATCGTCAGCACGGCCTATTGTGCTCTTACCACAGCGTCCAGAGGCTAATGTCGCTTGGTCTGTAGTGGCGCCCAATAATCACTATATTGGGATTATGCTGCCTTATGCGCCTGTTCATGAAGTATGGTTGCCACCTGGTGCAGTTTGGGCCATGACCAGTGGTAATCGCAGTGGTGAGCCAGTTATTTTTGAAGATGACGAGGCTAAGGAACAACTTATGAATGTGGTGGACTATTTCTTGGTTCACAATCGCCGAATTGTAGCGTCTGTAGATGATTCTGTGGTGGAAGTAGTGAAGGGGGAAACGTTACCAATACGACGCAGTCGTGGGTATGTTCCATTGTCGTTTAATGTGCGTTTGCCAGATCAAGGGGCCAATACTATACTGGCTATGGGTGGTGATTTGAAAAATGCCTTCGCTATGAACCGTGGTGAAGCGGTGCTTATGGGGCCACATATTGGCGATTTAGCCAATGAAGCCATGAATAATAGTTTAGTTCATACTATTGAACGCTATAAGGACTTATTTGGATTAACGCCTAAAGCAGTGGTGGCTGATTATCATCCCCAGTATTTTTCTAGTCAATATGGTAAATCTTATAGTGAAACACAAAGTATTCCGTTTATTCAGGTTCAGCATCATCATGCTCATGTTGCTGCTGTTATGGCTGAATATGGATTGCAAGAAGAGCCAGTGCTGGGGATTTGCTTTGATGGTACGGGCTATGGGCTAGATGGTACTGTTTGGGGTGGCGAATTTTTATTATGCCAAGGCGCTACTATGCAGCGCTTAGCTCATGTACATGGAGCCCCTTTACCTGGCGGTGAAGCGGCTGTAAAAGAGCCTTGGCGGCAAGCTTTATGGTATATTCGGGACACTTATGGCGATTCCATACCAACTTGGCTGGAGCCTTGGTTAGCTAAACTACCTGAAAATTGGCAATTATTGGATCAAATGATGACACATGGTATGCCTATGGTACAAGCCAGTAGCGCTGGTCGCTTATTTGATGCAGTAGGTTCTTTGCTTGGCCTAGGTAATGTACACACCTTTGATGGGCAGATTGCCCTTGGTTTAGAACAACTGGCCCATGGTGAACGTGGTAAGATTAAGGAATTTACTTTTGATGGTGAAATTCTTGATTTTAAACCCTTAGTACAAGATATTATAGGTCATCTGGGGGATGGTATTTCAAAACGAGTGCTGGCTGCATCGTTTCACAGAACCTTGGCTTATGGGATTACAGAAACTATGGAATATCTTTGTTCCTTATATAAAATTAAACAAGTTGTCTTATGTGGCGGGGTATTTCAAAACCGTCGCCTCATAGAAGAAATGATGAATATTAATCATGATCAAGTCATGTTATTGCCACGGCGAGTGCCACCTAATGACGGCGGCTTAGCATTGGGGCAGTTATGGCTCGGTCATCAACGGTTAGCGAATGACTATTAATTTGATAAAACGTAGATTCAATGAGCGTAGTTTGTTCCTAACAGATAGATTGGAGGAAAGCGTATGTGCTTAGCTGTACCAGCTCAACTCATTAAAGTAAATGAATTTATTGGCACTATTGAATTAACCGGGGTTACTCGAGATGTTAATCTAATGTTAGTGCCAGAAGCCAAAGTAGGAGACTATGTGTTAGTGCATGCTGGTTGTGCCGTGCAAGTAGTAGATGAAGAAGAAGCAAGAGCTACGATGGAAGCATTTAGGGAGTTGGAAGAACTTGAAGAAAATTACTTTGCAGGAAAAAACGCAGGTCGCTAAGGAACTGCTTAAAGAAATAGAAGCTTTACATACACCTGGTGAAACAGTCCGCTTTATGGAAGTATGTGGCACGCATACGGTGGCTATTTTCCGTGAAGGAATTCGTCAATTATTGCCTAAAGGTATTGAATTGGTTAGCGGTCCAGGCTGTCCAGTCTGCGTTACAGATCAAGTGTATATGGATAAAGCTTTAGCTTATGCGGTTATGGACGATGTGATTGTCGCTACTTTTGGAGACATGCTTAAAGTTCCTGGCTCGCATAGTAATTTATGGGAAGCAAAAAGTCAGGGTGCTCAGATACACATTATTTATAGCCCTCTTGAAATTATCGAGTTAGGTAAAGCTAATCCAGATAAGAAAATTGTATTTTTAGCGATTGGTTTTGAAACGACTATTGCTGTAATTGCTGCAGCAGTTAAAGCAGTGGCCTTATCAGGTCTTACGAATGTATTTTTCTTAGTATCTCATAAATTAGTACCACCCGCTTTGAGAGCCTTAGCGAATCAAAAAGAAGGGCATCTTGATGGGTTTATTCTACCAGGTCATGTGAGCGTTATTATTGGGGAAGAACCGTATAGTTTTATTCCCACTGAATGTCATATGCCATCTTGTATAGCTGGTTTTGATGGCCTTGAAATTTTAGCGGCTGTTCGTGATTTATTGGCACAACGTAAAAGTGGTCAATATTATGTAGGAAATCAATACAAATCAGTGGTTGCTAAGAAAGGAAACCCCGTGGCAGTAGCTCTTATGAATGAACTGTATGAAGTGATTGACGATACCTGGCGTGGTATTGGTACGATTCCTCAATCAGGCCTTAGGTTAAAAGGCGATTATGCTGCTCTTGATGCGGAGCGTGCTATACCACTTGGTCCTATTGAAAGTGGTGGTGTACCTAAAGGCTGTCAGTGTGGTCGCGTATTACAAGGCTTAATTCGCCCTGATGAATGTGGTCTATTTGGTAAATTATGTACTGCTGATCATCCTGTAGGTGCTTGTATGGTTTCTGTAGAAGGTAGTTGTGCAGCGTGGTATAAATATGGTCGTGCTAGTGGTGGTATGACTTGGGAAGAATAGGAGGCTATTAATGGAAGAAACAATTCGCTTAGTTCATGGTAATGGTGGTCGTTTTAGCCATGAATTAATGGAGCGATATATCATGCCTCATTTTAAAAATGATACATTAGCCAAGCTTCATGATGGTGCTCAGTTTGTTGTGCCGGCTGGTCGTATGGCTTTTACAACAGACTCTTATGTAGTGACACCACAATTTTTCCCTGGTGGCAATATTGGTAAATTGGCTGTTTGTGGTACTGTTAACGATTTAGCTATGAATGGAGCTAAGCCTTTATATCTTAGTTGTGGTCTTATTTTAGAAGAAGGGTTACCTGTTAAGACTTTAGATACCATTTTAGCTACTATGGCACAAATGGCTAAGGAAGCTGGTGTAACTATAGTTACTGGTGATACGAAGGTTGTTGAAAAAGGCGCTGTCGATGGATTATACATTAATACGGCCGGAGTTGGTATGATTCCAGACCATATTCACATTGATCCTGAGCGCGTTAAACCGGGCATGAAAATTATTGTATCAGGATCCATAGGTGATCATGCGATTGCTGTTATGGGGAGCCGTTATGAATTAGCTTTGCCTGAAACGATTAAAACAGATTGTGCGCCCCTTAATCATATGGTTATGGCTGTACTTGAAGCTGTAGGTGATAATGTAGCTGTTATGCGTGATCCAACACGAGGTGGTTTAGCCACGACTCTGTATGAAATTGCTGACCAAGGGCAAGTGGGAATACGTATTGATGAAGAAAAAGTGCCTATTCATGAAGAAGTTGTATCTGTGTGCAGTATTTTAGGATATGATCCGTTGTATTTGGCTAATGAAGGAAAAGCTGTTTTTGTAGTAGAGGCTGAAGCTGTTGAAACCGTACTTGATATCCTTCATAAGACTGAATATGGTCAAGAAGCTGTTTGCATTGGTGAAACATTAAGTAGTAACGTAGGCAAAGTAGGCCTTAAAACAGCTCTTGGTGGAGTGCGCTTGCTTGATCAGTTAGGTGAGGATCAGGTGCCTAGAATTTGTTAGCTAATTACGAAAGCAGATATAGTTAAAAAGTTTAACTTTAGCTTGATAGATCTTTACGTATTAAAAAAGTAAATAATACATAGAAAATAGTCGTAAAAAGAGTTTACGACTATTTTTTATGAATATACATTACACGATTCGTGTAATGTTAGACAGGGTGTATATGAAGACCTAATGAGTTGATAAAACCAATTAATATGCGCTTATTAAGAGCTTTAATTATCAGGTTTTATGAGTTTAATTTATTTATGTACACTACAAAAATACATCTGGGGGTAAAAAGTCTATTGGTAATTGACTATATTGAATTATTTAGTCTATGATAGTGGAGGAAGAGTATATGAAAATTTAGTTAATGAGATAATATACTCGCGTAGATTAAAAAATTAAAAACTTTATGTTACGAGGAAGGGATAGCTTAGTTTGGAGGGGATAGTAAAAGAGTTGGAAGGTAAAAATTTGTTTTATCTTTTTGTTGTGTGTCATGTATGAAGTTTTAGGATTAGGTTCAGTTTTGATTGTAATATTTAAATGAAAGTGTATTTACTTTTTATATTTAAAGTGAGGTAAAGGTATGAAGTCTAGTAAAGATAAACATATTTTATCTAAATTAATTGCTGCTACATTGATGGGGACTGTTGGATTATCTATGTATACTGTAGATGCTGTTGATACTTTGCAATATGTAAGTATTAATTCTACAAAAGAGGCGAATAAGGATAATTCTCAGGCTGGTGTTGAAGGCCAAGGTAGAGATGTAGTAATTATTGGTCCCAATACAATCGGTAATAATAATTTAAATTATAATGCTGTTATTGTAGGATCTAATAATACCGCAAAAAATTTGAATTATAAAAAGGAAACTAATGAAGTAACAGAAACGTTTGTTAATGGTCTAGCTATAGTAGGTAATAATAATTATGTAAAAGATGCCGCTTTGTTGGGTGATAAGAATATTGTTACGGGTACAAATGCGGTTGTTGTTGGTGATTTTAATAAGAATTACGGAGAACACGCAGTAAATATTGGCTATATGACAACAACTAATGGTGTAGACTCTATTGCTATAGGTCGTTTTGCTAAGGGGCCTACTACTTCAGCGATTGCAGTTGGTGCTTATAGTGAAACGCAGCAAGTGGGCTCTGTAGCACTTGGTAATGGAGCGATTGCAAAATCCAATGGTGTCGCTATTGGTTACAAGAGTATTGCGGATAGAACTGGTGGCGAAGTAGGGTATTTTTCTACGTATGATACAACGGATAGAGCTGCATTGGCAGAAAAAATTGGTAAAAAAGCTGATTATGACCGGATTGTTGCTACTATTCAAAAGCATGCTGATTTAGCGCAAAAAGAGAAAGAATATAATAACTATATTAGTGAACGACAAAAGAATCAGGATTTGCTAAATTCTGAGATGCAAAATTTATATAAATATGATAAAGATAAAGATAAATATCAAGCTAGCTTAGAAAAAATCAAAGAATATGGTCGTTTAGTTAATGAGCAAAGTGAAGGTGAAATTTCACTTAGACAAATTATATCTAAAACTAATAATCCTGATTATAAAGAATTAGATGATGCACGGAATGAATATTATAATTTATTTGCCCCTTATGCATCTATTATGGGGGCTGTTTCGGTTGGTAATCGAGAAGAAGGTATTTATCGTCAAATTACAGGTGTAGCCGCAGGCTCTGAAGATACTGACGCAGTCAATGTAGCACAATTAAAAGCTGCGCGTGTTGAAATAATAGCAGGTGAGAATATTAGTAGCGTTGAGAGTGATATTTCAAAAGGCTATACAGAATATAAAGTAAATGCAGTAGATACAAAGATTACTAATGTAGCTTTTGACAAAGATACTAACACCTTGTCAATTACTACTAATAATGATGAACAACCTTTTGCTGTTACGGATATTGCTTCGAAGGATGATGTTACAACGGCTGTAGGTAATTCATCGTGGACACTTGGTGTTGCAAAAGTTACTTCTATTACAACTGTTGGTGATGGTGAAGCAACTGCTGTTGGTACTCCTACAGAGATTAAAAATGGTAATACAGTAACGTTACGTGCAGAACGTGGTATTAAATTAAATCAAGATGGCACTAACATTGATATTGGTTTAAAATATATCGATGTTGATCCTGCTGTAGATGCGCAACCGCTAGCTATTTCTGATGCAAAAGCTTCTGGCGGTGGCACATTGGCTGTAGGTCAAAATAGCATTGCTGATGGTCACCAAGGTACAGCTGTTGGTCTTACTTCACATGCAGGGGAATATTCCTTGGCAGTAGGTGCTCATGCTGATGCAAGTGCTTTTCGTTCGATTGCATTAGGTTATAATACTCAAGCTGGTCAATATGGGGTAGCTACTGGTAGTCATGCAAAAGCAGTTGGAAATCAATCCGTTGCTATAGGTACTTTCACTGTGACTAATGGTACTAATTCTATTGGTATTGGTCTTAGTACTAAAAAAGATGGGGCTACTTCTGATGCTCCAGATCAATACTTACCTAAAACAAATAGCGAGAAAGCGATTGCGATTGGTGCAGGTTCTTATGTTGGCGAAAAAGCTACGAATTCAACAGTTATTGGGGTAGGCAATAAAATTATGGGCGGAACAACTAATACGTCTAATAATGCAGTACTTCTTGGTACCTTATCATCAATCACAGAAGGTCGATTTAGCTTATTATTGGGGAATATGGCAAGCATTAATAAATCTCAGAACGCTGTAGGTGTTGGTAGTCAATCGAATGTAGGTAACTCCCTTGCTGGTACAGCTGTAGGTTATTTAGCTACTGTTACAAATGCAGCGCAAGGTACTGCTGTTGGTGGCGGAAGTAAGGTAACTGCCGCTCAGGCTACAGCACTAGGTGGTAGTAGTGAAGTCTCCACGGTACAAGGCGTGGCAGTTGGTTATTCCTCTTATACAACTGGTGCACAAGGGGTATCGATTGGTTCTGAAACTAATACGACTGCTTCACGTGGGGTTGCATTAGGATATATGTCTAATGCGAATACTGAAAAAGGGATTGTTGGATATAATCCATTAACAAATACTGTCTTTGAAGGGGATACTGATGCGGCTCTTGCAGGTACTTTAGGTAAGGCTGAAGAATATAATGCTAAATCAAAAGTATATAATGAAAAATTACAAGTTTATTTAGAAAAAAATGCTGCATATGAAAAGAGCAAGACAGCTGCAAATAGAGAGGCTAGGGAGGCTGCGGCCATAGAATTTAATGCTGCTGATGCAGATTTAAAATCTCTTATATCAACTTACAAGAGTGGTTATGGTGCAGTATCTGTTGGTAAGGAAGGTTATACTCGACAAATTACCAATGTTGCTGCTGGTACAGCTGATAGCGATGCAGTGAATGTTATGCAATTAAAACAGCTTCGCGCAACCGGTATTAATTACTCTGGCGATGATACGACAGTTATTCACCGTGATTTAGGTGATGAGTTAACTATTGCTGGTGGGGCGGATGTATCCACTGCAGAAGCAAAAGCTAAGTTAACTACTGGCAATATTGGTGTGGTGGCTAATGATACTACTGATGGTTTAGAGCTTAAATTAGCTAAGGATATTAACTTGACTGCTGATGGTAGTGTGGCCTTTGGTACGGCTGCTACAGCACCAAAAGTAGATGTGTCTGGTTTAACTATTTCTGATCAGTTAAAATTCACTAATGCGGGCATTTTGGCAGGTAATCAGATAGTAGATAATATGAAGAGTGCTATTTCTGATAAAGCTGGGGACACATTCTCTGATAAGCTAGATGCAGCTCTTGCTACTAATGCTAATTCAGCAGTTAATGTAGGTGACTTAAATAGTGTAACTGATGAGCTAGCAGATAAAATTGGTGATGCCAATACAGCAGCAGAAAGTAAACTTGGCAAATTTACTGTAGGTACAGATGCAGCAGCACAAGAGAAGGGCATTGCCGTGGATAAAGATAATACACGTTTTGACATTTTAGGTGCTAATGAAAACATTACTACAGCAATAGAAGAACGTCAGGTTAAAATAGGTTTAGCTAATACATTAAATTTAACAGATGCTGGATCCATATCCTTTGGTAATGGCGCGAATGCACCAAAAGTAGATGCCACTGGTTTAACTATTTCTGATAAGCTAAAATTCACTACTGCTGGCATTTCAGCAGGTGACCAAACAATAGACAATGTGAAGAGTGCGATTGCTGGTAAAGATGGCGCTAAATTTACGGATAAATTGAATGCGGCTAATGAATCTAATCCTAATTCAGCAGTTAATGTAAGTGATCTCAAACAAACTGCTGAGGTCTTAGCAGGTCAGATTGGTGATATCAATACAGCTGCTAATAGCAAGTTAGAAAGCTTCGTAGTGGGGGCTGATAAAAATGCCACTGCTGCAGGTATTACAGTAGACAAAGGTACTGAAGGTAAAACAAATCGCTTTGATATTGTAGGAGCCAATGAAAATATTACAACAAAAGTTAATGATAACACGATTGAAGTGGGCTTAGCTAAGGATCTTACATTAACTGATGGTAGTATAACTACTACTACAAAAGATGGCATTACGACTAAAGTTGATGGCACAGGCGTAACAATTACACCAAGTAATGGTGATGCAACTAAAACTGTATCCTTAACTAATGAAGGCCTTAACAATGGTGGTAACAAAATTACCAATGTAGCAGATGGTGACGTAAGTGCTAATTCTAAAGATGCTGTAAATGGTAGCCAATTGCATGCTGTTAAAGAAGAGTTAAAGGGCGATATCAATAAGCTAGAAAGCAAATTGGGCGCAGCTGGTGATTTAACTAAAGTTGACCAGAATGGTAATCCAATTGATGACAGTAAACTGGTTACTGGCAATGATGGCAAGAATTACAACCCATCTGATGTTGATGAAAATGGCAACCCTAAAGATGGTGCTAAGCCTGTTGAGTCTACCTTAGGTTCTGGTGCTGGTACTAGTGGTCTAGGTCTAGATAATAAGGATAATAGTAAACCTATTACTGAACAAGAAGCTAAAGACATTGTTGGTGGCACGCCAGGTGCAGATGGACAACCAGGTAAAGATGGTCTATTAGACAAAATTGGCCCATCTTTGAGTAATTTAGCTACAATTAAAGACCTTCAAGCCGTAGCACAAGCTGGTCTTGACTTCGGTGGTGACACTGGTGATACAGCACATCGTGCATTAAGCCAAAAATTAACTGTTAATGGTGGCATTTCCAATGAAGAACAATTAACTGATAACAATATTGGTGTTGTTTCTAATGGTAAAGATACATTAACTGTTAAATTGGCTAAAGATATCAATCTTGGCAAAGATGGCAGTGTAACAACTGGTAATACAAGTATTAATAATGATGGTCTTACTGTAAAAGGTGAAGACGGCAACCCTGGCACTACTGTTGGTTCCGATGGTATGGTTGTTAATGGTGATGATGGCAAACCAGCTACAATTGTTGGTAAAGATGGCATTTCCACAAATGGCAAAGATGGTATCTCTGTTAATGGTGAAGATGGTTCTTCTACAACAATCAAGCCTGATGGTGTAACATCTAAAGATCCTAATGGCAATTCTACAGTTCTTGGCCCTAATGGCGTAGAAGTGAAGGATAAAGATGGCAATACTGTTGTAACAATTAATGACAAAGGTATTTCTAATAATAATGGCGGTCCAACTAACTTAAATGATGGTTTAAGTGTACCTGGTGGTTTAGTTGTTCTTCCTGGTGAACAAGTAAATGGTCAATACGTTCCAGGCACTGGCACAATTAGTGCTGAAGGTAATCGTATTCAAAATGTAGCACATGGCATTGAACCAAATGATGCTGTAAATGTAGGTCAATTAAGTGGTGTAAAACGTGATCTTAACAACCGTATGAATACGATTGGTGCTCACGCTGCTGCTATGGCTGCTTTACATCCAATGGAATACTTGGAAGAAGAAAAATTATCCATTGCGGCTGGTGTTGGTACATTCCAAAGCAAACAAGCTGTGGCAGTCGGTGCGTTCTACCGTCCAAATGATGATACAATGTTCAGTGTTGGTGGTTCTTTCGGTGGTAATGAAAACATGTTTAATGTTGGTGTTTCTTTACGTGTAGGTCAAGATAGTGACTATGCAAAAGGGGCACAGAATTATAAACAAGCTCCACTTAGTACGTTGACTGTTCTTGACGATAAAGTGAATACTCTTGAAAAAGAAAATGCTGCATTAAAAGATCAGTTAGAAGAACAACGCGAACAGATTAAATTGTTAATGGAACGTTTAGGTATGTAAATTAATCCATTTAGTTAAAACTATTATTTCATTCTAAAATAATAGGAATTTAGAGATTAAATGCAAAAAACGAAGAGAGTCACTCGATTTAAATCTAGTGACTCTCTTTTTATTATAAATTAACTAAAATTACGGATATTTAGATTATTCATTTCGTGGAAAAATAAATTTTAAAAATTTTTAATTGAAAATAAAGAAGTCCTGAAAATATTGAATTTAAAGCATTTTTTTAGATAGATGGTAGTGCGTTTTTGATAATTGAGAATTAAAATGATAAACGAAAAGTGGATTTTAAAATTAGTACATTTGACTTATGAATAATTAGTGATATACTTTATATCGTAAATAAAGATTATTCCAATTTAATCATCATTTAAAAACATGTTAACTAAAATGTACAAATTTAGTTGTTAGTTGATAATAATATAAACGCTGATAATATAATAATTTTATAATAAAATGTAATTATATTATCAATTTATATTAGATGATGATTAAGTAGAAAAAGTGATGTGTGTCTGGTGAGGTGTGAAATGAAAGTGAAAAAGAATGTAAAAGTGACGTCTAAGTTTGTAGCAGCTATACTTGTTGGTGCAGTTAGTGCTGGTGTATATAGTGCTGATGCAGCCGGTTTAACTGGTTCCTATGTAGGTATTGGTATAGCGCCGACAGATGCTACAGTTGTCAAGAGTGGCAGTGAGTATAATGCTAAAGATATTGTTGGTTCTAGCAAACTTATTGACTATCGTCAAACAAAGCGTTTTAATAAAGATAAAGATGGCAATGAGATTTTAGAAGATTTTTCTCGCGTAGCAACTAACGACAATAAAAATGGTGAAGGTGTAGATGGTACAGCTACAGCTAATGATAGCAGAAAAGGGATTGGTACTACAGCTATTGGTTTTGGTACATATGCATCTCGTGGGTATGCTACAGCTATTGGTACTTATAGTAGTGCTATTAGTGGTAGTACTGCTGTTGGTTCTGGTTCATATGCAACTCAATATAGTGCAGCTTTGGGGCGTAATACGTATGCGAATAGTGCCGTTGCAGTAGGTGAAGCGGCTCGCGCTGCTGATGGCATAGCAATTGGTAAAGGTGCGTCTGCAGGGGTATTTTACCAATATATTCAAAACGATGGTACTCAAAACTATGGCGCTATTTTAAATAGTATTGCTATTGGTCCGGATGCGACTGCTGTAGGTGGTACTGCTATTGGTGCTAAAGCTCAAACTAATAGCTTATATGGTGTAGCTTTAGGTCAAGGTTCTAAAGTTTCATACAATGGCGTAGCTCTAGGTGTTAATGCTCAGGTTACTGCTAAAGGTAATGGTGGCATTGCCTTAGGTACATCTAGTGTAGCTAATCGTGGGGCGGGTACTATTGGCTATATGCCATTAGTTGATGGAGTTGAAGGCAAAATTGCAAAAAATGATACGGAATTAGCTACCTTTTTAGGAGCTAGTGATGACATTAAAAACTTCACTACTAAATACGCGGCTGAAATTTCAAAATATAATCAATTAAATAAAAAATACAGTGACATTAAATCACAGCAAGACGCACAAGAACAGATTATGATAGCCACTAAAGGCAATGATGATGCTGCTTATAAAGCTGCCAAAGCTGAATATGATAAATTAAGCAAAGAAGCTGTAGCAGCTACTAATGCACGTAATGCATGGACTGCTTCCCATCAAGATTTTACTCAAGCTATGGCAGAACAACAATCTGCATTAGCTGCTTTTAAAGCTACTGATGGTGCTGTTAGTGTTGGTTCCGATGCCTATGTTGATGCAAGAACTGGTAAAACAATCCAAAATACTCGCCAAATCATTAATGTAGCGGCTGGTACAGAAGATACCGATGCTGTTAACGTGGCACAATTAAAACATGTAGCTGATGAAACGGCTAAAAAAGTAAATATTGATGCAAGTAATATTACACCTGAGCAGGTTAATAATTGGCAGGTGGCATTAGGTATTAATCAAAATACAGTAGGTAATGTGGATGCGATTACTTTATCTGAAGGAGCTAATGTAAAAATTGATCCTACATATAATGATGATAAGTCTCGTGTTAATTATGAAATTTCTGTATCTGATGAAGCTATTAAAACAGCAGTAAAACCTGAATTGGATCAAAAGGCAAATCTTGATGGCTCTAATTTAACTCCAGACGCTATTACTAACTGGAAAGATCAATTAGGGGTAACAAATGTAACCAATGAAGTATCTGGTCTTAATAATCGAGTGGATGGTCTTGAAAGCAATGTATCTAACTTAAATAATCGCGTTAATAAACTTGATCAACGTGTAGATAAAGTGGGTGCTGGGGCTGCTGCTTTGGCTGGTTTACATCCATTGGAATTTAATCCAGATGATAAATTCTCTGCTGCAGTAGCTATGGGTAGCTATAAAGGTCAAGGGGCTGCTGCACTTGGTGGTTTCTACCGTCCAAATGCTGATACTATGTTCAGCGTATCTAGTACTATCGGTGATGATCCAATGTTCAATATTGGTTTATCTTTGAAGTTTGGTCAAAAAGGTGATGATATTTACCGCAATGCTAATGCAACAAATATTGGTGCATTAACATCTGAAGTAAATGCTTTGAAAGCTGAAAATAAAGGCTTGGCTGACCAAGTAGCTACACAAAAAGCTGAATTGGAAGAACAACGTGCGTTGATTCAACAATTAATGGCTAAAGTAGGTATGTAATTTTTTAAATAATAATAAAGTATAATATAGAGATTAATACTATAATAACTAAGAAGAGGTTCTTGCTAAATTAGCAGGAACCTCTTTTTTAGTAATATGTTTCAATAAATTTTCTTTTACTATGCTTTACTATTTATTATATTTTTTGATGTATAAATAATAGAATGATTTTTGATTTAATTAGATAAATGTTGAAAGTTAGATGTATTTTAATTATTGATTTATGAATAAATATATGATTAATTAGTTATTTTTTAGTAAAAAATGATTGATTTATTCAGTATGAAATTTTATCGATTGACTAAATTAATAAAAATGATAAACTTAAATTTGTTGCCATGAAGTATTCATTAAATAATGAACTTTAGGAGGATGATAGATATTCTAATGGTGTGACAGTTTTGTAATATATTAAATCTTTATTCTTAGTTGTTGGAATTAATGGAGGATTAATCAGCACATCAAAAGTATAAAGCAATAAATAACTAAACAAGAGTTGTATCATTTAATATTTTATATTTATTTTATTTTTATTAGAAGGCGGTATTATTTTATGGCTTTAAACAAAGAACGAAAAGCTCTTTCAAAGTTAGTTGCCACTTTATTAGTTGGCGGTATCGGCTCCACTTTATTTACTGTGCCAGTAGAGGCAGCTGTTGACGGTTCCTATACAGGTGTTAACTCTACAGCAGAGATTTACGGAAATACTAAAATTATTAAAAATGGTGATCAATATGCAACAGCCGATAGTGAGGCTAAAACATATATTGACTATAGATTAGATAGTAATAAACAAGCCACTCATAATATAAATGGTGAAGGTGCTACAGGTCACATGTCTACAGCGATTGGTTATGATGCAAGAGCAACCAATGATTTTACTACAGCAGTGGGCTCTAATTCATATGCCTATATGCGTAGTACATCTTTCGGAGCTAATTCATACTCTTCAGAGGATTCTGTTGCAATAGGCTTAGGTACTTATGCAGGTACAAAGTCTGTTACCTTAGGTAATGGCAGTCGCTCTCTATTTCAAAGTATTGCTATCGGCAACCGTGCTGTAGCAGGTAATTTTAAAGAGAGTATTGATTCCTCTAGTCCAACAGGTGGATCTAATGCGGCATCTATTGCTATTGGCAATAATACATTCTCTTATGGAGGGATTGTATTAGGACATAATGCAAGTACACTTCAACAAGGGATTGCCATTGGTACGCATGCTAATACAATTAGAAATGGTGTTGCTATTGGCTCCATATCAAGAACAAAGACCGCCGATGGTGTAGCTTTGGGCGGATATGCAACAGCCGATCGAGCAGCAAATGTCAGAGGCTATGTCCCATTTGTTTTTGAAGGGGAAAGCGCAACAACTACAGCTGAAGATAATAAAAAGTCTATCGAAGCTGTAGGGGAGAAGAATCCTGTATTTATGTCAAATAAATCAGCTGTCAGTGTAGGTAGTGACAATGAATATAATTCTACAGGCGGCATCATGACCGCAGGTATGCTTACACGTCAGATTACCTATGTAGCAGCTGGTTCAGCTGATACTGATGCGGTGAACGTAGCGCAGCTTAAATTAGTAGCCAATAAAGTGGCTGAAAATGAAGCGGCTATTGCCAATAATACATTGGAATATGTATCTATTAAGTCCACCGAAGCAGGAAACAAAACGAATGATGGCGCTCAGGGTGTAGACTCTATCGCTATTGGGCCAAATGCTACAGCTACACAGGAATTAGGTACGGCATTAGGCGCTAATACTGCAGCAACAGGTGTTAGCGCTACGGCCATTGGTGAATCTGCAAAGGCAGAAGACTTAGGTGCTACTGCATTAGGGGCTTTATCTGAAGCAACTGCATCGGGCTCTGCTGCATTAGGTAACAAGGCAAAAGCTAAAGGCATTGGTGCTACTGCTGTTGGTGTGGAAGCAGTAGCCACTGAGACAGGCGCTTTGGCAGTAGGAAATCTAGCCAAAGCGACAGTCCAAAATGCAACCGCTATTGGTATTCAATCTAATGCAGAAGGATTACAATCCGTAGCTCTCGGCGGACAAGCTAATAGCAAAGGTACACACTCTTTGGCATTTGGTTCTCAAAGCTTAGCAACAGGAATCCAAGATATTGTTATCGGTACTGCGGCTAAGACATTAGGTGCAGGAAACTCTATTGCCATTGGTACAAAGGCAATTACTTTAGATCAATCTTCTGTTGCTATTGGCCCATCAGCAAAAACTAATGTTTGGTACTCTGTAGCTCTTGGACAATCAGCTAATACTAATGGAGGTTTTGGTACTGCTGTAGGGGCTTATGCAGCAGCTGGTGGTGACTCTGGCGTAGCTTTAGGTAATCGCGCAGTAAGTCGTGGCTATCAAGCAGTTTCTCTAGGCTCATTTTCTAATAGCTATGGATATCGCGCGGTGTCTGTAGGCTCACAAGCATCTTCAAACGGAACGAGTGCTACTGCCCTTGGTGAACGTGCTGAGGCGCCAGCTCGAGAAGGGGTTGCCTTAGGTGGCTTCTCTGTAGCAAAAACAGAAGCTGGTGAACTAGGTTATAATCCATTAAGTGGCAAAGTTTTGGATTCTGCTAGTGATATTGCCGGTTTAACTGATGCAGAAAAAGCTAAAGTAAGTGAGCTAGCACCAAAGGTTGCTGCGCTTAAAGCTGATTATACTGCTAAAGAAACAGCTTATAATAGTCGCATAGCAGCATTAAATTCTGAGTTAACAACTGCAAGAAACTCTTTAGTAACGGCTACAACAGATGAGCTAAAAGCAGAGTTAAATCAAAAAATTACAGATTTAACTAAAGAACGTAGCAATTTAGAGTCAGCTATTAATTCGGCACGCAATGCTTATGTAAACAGTGATGATTTTACAGAGTACGCAAAACTAGTATCTGCTTGGGAAGCTACTAGTGGTGCTGTGTCTGTAGGCGATAGCGAGGCAGGTATTACCCGCCAAATTACAAATGTAGCGGCTGGTACTTTAGATACAGATGCAGTGAATGTAGCTCAGCTTAAACGAGTAAAAGAGGCTATTGATGAAGTAGGTAGCACTCATACTGAGATTAGAGTTAATGATACGGCAATAGAAGCAGGCGAGAATGGTGCTTATGGCGACTATGTTGATAGTAATGGTCTATCTGTTGGCGTTAAAGATGAGAATGGCAAAAAGATTTATGATATAAAACTTAGCAACAATATTACAGCCGGTACACCAGGTAAAGATGGCGAGCCAGGTCAAGCTGGTAGCATTGGTATTGTTGGGCCTGTAGGCGAAAATGGCGAAAATGGAATTGTTAAAATCGAAGTAAAACCAGGCACGCCAGGTGTTAATGGTCAAGATGGAGAGACAATCACTCGCATTGTTTACGAAACTGGTGAAACTGACGCTGAAGGTAATCCAGTTGTTACTGAAGTAGCTACTTTAGAAGATGGTCTAAAGTTTGCTGGCGATGATAATAAAGTAATTGCTAAGAAGCTTAACCAACAACTTGATATTAAAGGTGGTGCAACAACTACTACCGAAAATAATATTGCTGTTGTAGCAGATACTGATGCTGAAGGCAACACTACTGGTTTACATGTTAAATTGGCCAAAAATTTAACAGAACTTGAGAGCATTAATGTTGGTTCCACTAAAGGTGAAGATGGAACATACACTGGTGGTGTAACTATCAACAACAATGGCATTGACATGGGTGATACTAAGATTACCAATGTTAAACCAGGAGAGATTGCAGATGGTTCTAAAGACGCCGTAACAGGGGACCAAATCTTCGATCTTAAGACAGAAATTAACAATTCTGTAAGCGGTGCTAAAACTGAAGTTAAGTCTACCAACGGAACGGTAGACGTATCAAAAACAGTAGATACTACAGATAACCATGCTGTGTACGATTTATCCGTTAAAACAGATAAAGTAAATATGGCGTACAAAGCTAATGGTG
This sequence comes from Veillonella intestinalis, assembly GCF_943192895.1. Taxonomy (NCBI): domain Bacteria; kingdom Bacillati; phylum Bacillota; class Negativicutes; order Veillonellales; family Veillonellaceae; genus Veillonella; species Veillonella intestinalis. Next base: position 63,839 of record NZ_CALPCB010000002.1, read on the forward strand.
CTGATGTTAAATCTGTCAGCTTAGCTAATGGTTTTGATTTTTCAAATGGAACGAACACCACGGCTGTAGTTGAAGATAATGGCGTAGTTAAATACAACTTAAACAACAATATTACATTAGATAGTGTAACAGCTAATACAAGTGTAACTGTTGGCGGCAAAGTAACTATCAACAACAATGGCATCGACATGGGTGATACTAAGATTACCAATGTGAGACCAGGAGAGATTGCAGATGGTTCTAAAGACGCCGTAACAGGGGACCAAATTTTCGATCTTAAGACAGAAATTAACAATTCTGTAAGCGGTGCTAAAACCGAAGTTAAGTCTACCAATGGAACAGTAGACGTATCAAAAACAGTGGATACCATAGATAATCATGCTGTGTACGATTTATCCGTTAAAACAGATAAAGTAAATATGGCGTACAAAGCTAATGGTGCTGATGCTAAATCTGTAAGCTTAGCCAGTGGTTTTGATTTCACAAATGGAACGAACACCACGGCTGTAGTAGAAGATAATGGCGTAGTTAAATACAATTTAAACAACAATATTACATTAGATAGTGTAACAGCTAATACAAGTGTAACTGTTGGCGGTAAAGTAACTATCAACAACAATGGCATTGACATGGGCGATACTAAGATTACCAATGTTAAAGCAGGCGATATTAATGAAAAATCAACAGACGCTATAACAGGGAAACAAATCTACAGCCTTAAGACGATACTGGAGCAGAAGATTGACACTGCTGGTACTTGGGATTTACAAGTAAATGGTTCTAAGGTTAATACTATTACTAAAGGCTCTATTATTAATTTTGTAGGAGAGGGCGATGTAAGCGTAGTTGGTAAAGGTAATGATATTCAAGTTGATTTAAAGCAAGAAGTAAAGAATCAGATTAATAAAAATACTGAAAATATTAGTCTTATTGTAAATGAAAAAGGAAATCTTAATGTTCATGGTGATGCAGAAACTGGCGTTAAAGTTGAAGCTGTAGATGCTAATGATGCGAAAAAAGGCGTAAAAGTATCTCTTGGTGATAAAATCTCTATTGGTGGTCAAGCGGGTGTTGTAATTGGCCAACAAGAAGTAACTGCTAAAAATGCTGATGGCGCTGATGTTCTTCCTGCTGAAAAAGGAAATTACATTACAGGCCTTGATAATACAACTTGGAAGCCAGAAGAAAAAGGTATTGTAGAAGATCGTGCTGCTACTGAAGGTCAATTACGTGATGTGGCGGATAAGATCAATGGCATTGGTGAAGCAATTAGCAATGGGGGCCGCAATTTTGCTGGTGATAGTGGCTCTGCTACAGCTAAGTTAGGCCAAGTAATCAATGTGACTGGCGGTGCTAAGACAGATAACTTAACTACTGGCAATATTGGTGTTGTTGCTAAAGATAATAACTTATCCATTCAGTTGTCAAAAGATATTACTGGTTTAAACTTAGTAACAACAAAAGAGTTAACAGCTGAAAAGGCAACTATTGGCGACTTAAATGTAAACAATAGCATTACTGTTGGTAATGGTGATAATCAAACGATTATTAATAATGACGGCATTACCATTAAAGGTAAAGATGGTAAGGACGGCGTTAGCATTTCTGGCGAAGGTATCAATATGGGTGGCAATACAGTAAGCAATATTGGCGAAGCTGTTAATCCTGGTGATGCTATTAGCAAAGGACAATTTGATAGAGAATTGAATGATGTTGTAGGTGCTGTAAACAATGGCATGGGCCAAATGAATAACCGCATGGCTAAACTTGACAGCCGTATGAACAAAGTAGGCGCTGGTGCTGCTGCGCTTGCTGGTTTACATCCATTAGAATTCAATCCAGATGATAAATTCTCTGCTGCAGTAGCTATGGGTAGCTATAAAGGTCAAGGCGCTGCTGCACTTGGTGGTTTCTATCGTCCAAATGCTGACACTATGTTCAGCGTGTCCAGTACACTTGGGGATGAAACTATGTTCAACATTGGTTTATCCTTGAAGTTTGGTGACAAAGGTGATGACATTTATCGTAACCCTAATAACACATCCTTCCGTGAGTTAACTAATGAAGTAGCATCTTTAAAAGAACAAAATAAAGCATTGAATGATAAAATGGCTGAAAAGGAAAAATCATTCGAAGCAACCAATAAAGCATTAAATGATAAAGTAAGTGCACAACAGGCTGAATTAGAACAACAACGTGCATTGATTCAACAATTAATGGCTAAAGTTGGTATGTAAAATAACACAAATTTTATATTATAATAGTTTGTCGCTATTGATAATATAAAGTTAAGTAAAAAAGAGGAACTTGCTATATATGCGAGTTCCTCTTTTTTTGTCTTTAGTAATTGTTGAAATATCATGAATATTTAATACTTGCATTAAATAAATCTATACATAAAAATTTTGATTTAATTTAATTATTCAATTCGTGAAAAACATATGATTTAGTTATAAATTAATCATATATTTAATATGATAGTTAATAGTTCTTATTAATCTTTGTAAATATGAGCTTTTATGGAAAGTAAGAAAATTAAATTTATAAATAATCTTTATATTTGTGTAATTGTAACGCACAATAGGTTTTTATAAGTGTCCATTCTAGGTTGACCATTTTTAGAATTTGTACTATTATTAAGCAATGTTATATGAAAATTTCATTAATATATTATCTTGACTTATTAAATGGAAAGTCTCTAGAAGTTTAATTGGTGAAGAGTTAATTGTAATGGAATTTAAGTTAGTTAGTTTTTTAGAAGTGAGGGTAAAGTGATGAAGTGTAATAAAAATAAACAACTTTTATCTAAACTAGTTACTGCTACATTAGTAGGGACTGTAGGTTTATCGGCATTCGGTGTTCAGGCCGCTACGACAGCAACAAATACTGCCACAGCTGGCAAAGCAGCAAATACTGTTGATAGTACAACTGACAGTACACAATTAAAATATGTAAGTATTAATACTACTGAAAAAGCGTCAGGAACAAATTACGATAATGATGGTGCTACTGGTACAGATGCTATTGCTATTGGTGGAAAAGCTAAGGCAGAAGGTAAATCAACTGTAGCATTGGGCCATCAAAGTATGGCTAAACGAGGAAATGATATTGCCATTGGTGAACGTGCTGAAACCATGGGGATCCCAACTGATTTAAGTAAACCAGATAGTTATGGCGGTAGTGCTATTGCTATTGGGGTAGCAGCAAAAACCTTTCAATTAGCCAGCATTGCTATTGGTTCAGCATCTGTGGCAGGAGCCGGTAATACACTAGCTATTGGCCCAGCAGCCAAGGCTTATAGTGAATATGGTGTAGCACTTGGCTATACTACAGAAGCGGCTGGGCGTCGCTCTGTAGCGGTAGGTCATATGGCTAAAAGCCAAGCGTACTATGGTTTTGCTGGTGGTGATCGCAGTAAGGCTAACGGCTATGGTAGTATTGCCATTGGTTCAGAAGCAAATAGTACTGAAATGGGCACTATTGCTTTGGGGATGAACTCGAAGGCAAGTCTTATGGGCAGTGTAGCATTAGGTGAACTATCTGTTACCAATACAGCAGCTGGTATTTTAGGCTATAATCCAGCAACGAATGCAGCATTGGAATCACATAATGAAATTACAGGCTTATCTGAGGCAGATAAAACTAAATTGGCCGATTTAACCTCTAAAGTAGAACCATTAAAAGCAGATTATGTAACTAAAGAAGCAGCGTATCATGAAAATCTTACAAAGATTAATACACAGATAAAAAACTTAAAAGAGAGTCTAATAAAAACAGCACAAACTGATGAGCAGAAGCAAGAAATTAATAAAAGTTAGTGACTTAACTAAAGAAAGAAGTAAAGCTGAAGTGGATATTACTAAAGCGCGTAAAGCTTATTATGACAGCAAAGAGTTTAAAGAATATGCCGCTTTAGTGTCTACTTGGGAAGCTACTGAAGGGGCCATTGCCATTGGCGATACCGCAACAGGTATTACACGTCAAATCACTGGTGTAGCAGCCGGTACAGCTGACACAGATGCAGTGAATGTGGCACAGCTTAAAAATGCTCGTGTAAGTTTCGCTGATGCTAATACAAATGTTACAGTAGAAGATGTAACTGCTAATACACCAGATGCAGTGGGCACAGTATATAAACTTAGTGCAGAAAAAGCTGTAGTAGCAGCTAATTCTGAATCTTTAAAATTAACTACTAATTCAGACACAGATACTCTTACAACTACATATACATTAGATTTAGCAGATGGCATTAAAAATAAGATTGCTAATACAGCCGATACTTCTTTAAGTAATTTAACTCAAGAAGGGGAAGCAAAGCTTACAGCTCTTGCTAAGGACACTGCTGTAGAAGCTATTAAAGTGACAAGTGCTGATACAGTATTAGTTTCTGTTGCTCCTGATACAACGTCAGAAACTGGTGTAACAAATTATAAAGTAGGTCTTAGTGATGGCGTAAAAACTAAGCTAGATCGCGTAGAAACTGTAACTGTAGGCACTTCTGGCAATTTAATTTTAGATGATTCGAAAACTAATAGCTCTACAGGTAAAGAATTCCTTGTTGATTTAAATAAAAATTTAACTTTGACAGATGGTAGTCTTACATTAAGTAGTGTCGTAGAGGGCAATACAAAGACTGTAAAATTGACTAGCACCGGTTTAGATATGGGTGGTAATACAATTACTCATGTAGCACCTGGTCGCATTGCGGAGGATTCCACTGATGCCGTAAATGGCAGCCAATTACATGATATTGCCACTAAAGTTGACGCTATGACAGGTGATAAGGGTAGTATCTCTACTATTCAAGGGGATATTTCTAAAGTAAAAGATGATGTAGCTCAAGCAAAAGGCGATATTAATACTATCCAAGGTGATATTTATACTATTAATCAAAATTTAGATAATAAAGTGAACACTGACTTAGGTAATATTACAGCAGAGGGTAAGAATGTAGTTAAAGACTTAGCTCGTGAAGCAGTGACTGTTACAGCTGAAAAAGATAGCAAATACATTTCCGTACAACCAAAACCTAATGATGTAGCTTATAGCACTAACTATGAAGTGGCTTTTGATTATGAAGCACTAAAAACTGACTTAGGTGCTGGTGACACTGGCTTTGTGACAGGTAATACTTTACAAGATGCCATTGATAAAGCTGTAGAAGGTGTAGTAGCAGGTCAAGCAACTGATGACCATATTAAAGACTTAGCTAAAGATTCTGTAACACTTGTAGATGGCGCTAATACAACAGTTGAAGTTGTTAACGATGGTACTGATGGAGAAGCAAAAACTTATGCTGTGAATGTATCGGACGACGCTATCAAAGCGGCTGTTAAACCTGAGCTTGATAATAAGGCTAACATTGATGGATCTAATTTAGCATTATCTGATGAATCAGTAAGTAAACTTAAAGATCAATTAGGTGTAAATACTGTAGATGCTCAAGTTGGTGAAGTAACTGATCGTGTAAACAATTTAGAAAATGATGTTACAACCCTTAATGACAATGTAAACTCTGTTAATAATCGTGTAAATAAACTAGACAGACGTGTAGATAAAGTGGGCGCTTCGGCTGCTGCATTAGCTGCTTTACATCCGCTTCAATTTGATGAAAATGACAAATTTACAGTAGCTGCAGGTTTTGGTAATTATAAAGGTGAACAAGCTGTAGCTTTAGGTGGTTTCTACCAAGCTAATGAAGATTTACTTTTCAGCCTTGGTGGTACACTTGGTGACGAAAAAATGGTGAATGCTGGTGTGTCTGTTCGCTTTGGCCAAAAAGGTGAAGGCGTACGTGTAAATGCTCCAGACGCAGTTCGTCAGTTAAATTCCGAAGTGCAAGATCTTCGTGCTAAAAATTCTAATTTAGAAAGTACTGTGGCAGAGCAACAGAATCGTTTAGCAGCTCAAGATGCTGAACTTCAAGCACAACGTAAAGTTATTGAACAATTAGTAGCTAAAGTAGGTTTATAATTGTTTAATAATTTTTAAACAAAATATAACAACTTAATATAATACTATTAAGAGAAAACCTTCTATGATACAATATTGTACTATAGAAGGTTTTTTTGTTGATATTTGGCGAAAATTGAGTAAATTTTCTTCGTATCTTTTTATTTTAAGGACTATATATGAAAGCTGAAACTAAAATCAAAGTAATGGTTACTATATTAGCTGTAGTATTGCTAGGCAGTATTGAAGTATTTGTGCCTGGATTCTATGCTGATATGGTTGATTTATTAGGGACTGGTGATGTACAACACATAGCTGAAGTATTACAAAGTTATGGCGCTTGGGCTATTGTTATTAGCTTTATTCTTGATGTAATCATTAATATAGCAGGTTTTTTACCATCTATATTTTTCTCTACAGCAAATGGCTTGATTTTTGGTCTAATTCCGGGGATTATTATTTCCTGGTTAGCTGAAACGGTGGGCGTTATTATTAGTTTTATGATTATGCGTTATTTTTTGCGTGATTCTGCCGAAAAGTTAATTCAAAAGAGCCAATTTTTATTAAAAGTAGATGATTTCAGTAGTAATAATGGCTTAGCTGTTATGCTTTTTGCCCGGACCATTCCGTATTTTCCATCAGGGATTATTACAGCCTTAGGAGCTATTAGTCGTATCAGCCTTCGTGACTATGCCATTGCTAATTTAATTGGCAAGTTCCCATCTACTGCATTAGAGGTTGTGGTAGGGCATGATGCAGTAATGCTTCATGAGCATTTAGACCGATTGACAATAGTTATTGTGGGCGCCACTGTTGTGTATATTATTGCTTGGTTTGGTTATAAACGGTGGATGAAAAAGCGTGAACAAGGAAAATCTGAAAATAAAGAAAAGAAAGAAATTTCTTAATTGTGTAGCCAAGTATAGCATTTCATAGTAAAATAAATAATCATATTATCATAAGCGTGCTCTTAGGGGCACGCTTGTGTCATATAGTTAATAGTAGTGAAGTAGCATAGTAGGTTAAAGGAGAGAGTTACATGAGTTTTACATTTCAAATTCCTGAAAAAGCAATGTTAAAGGGTCCTAATTTCATTCGCAAAGTATTTGAACGAGGTGCAGGGATTCCTGGCTTTATTAGTTTTGGTATTGGTAATCCTGCATCAGAAGCGATTCCAGTGAAGGCCATTCAAGAAGCTTTTGACTATGTAGTAAATAATAATCCTATTGAATTACTACAATATGGGCCTATGGCAGGTGATGCAAAGTTAGCTCAGCAGACAGTAGACCGTTTAATTACCGTTAGACATATGCCCAGTGAAGGGCAACAGCTGCTTATTTCCATTGGTGCTGGTCAAGATTTAGGACTAGTACCGCGTACACTTTGTGAAGCTGGTGATGAAGTATATATGGATGCCTATACATTTACTAATGGCATTACGGCCGTTCGTAATGTAGGGGCTAAGGCAATTGGCATTCCAATGGATGATAAAGGTATGATTCCAGAAGCGTTAGCAGAACGGGCAAAATCAGGTAAGGGTCGTTATATTTATTTAATTCCTAATTTTCAAAATCCTACAGGCATTACTATGCCTTTGGAGCGGCGTAAAGAAATTTATGCAGTAGCGGCTAAATATAATTTATTCATCTATGAAGATGATCCATATGGGGAAATTAGTTTTACTGATTATAGTGTGCCTACTTTTAAAGAAATGGACACGGATAATCGTGTTATTTATGCAGGTTCGTATTCGAAAACCTTGTCTGCTGGCTTGCGCGTAGGCTTTTTATATGGTCCTAAACAAGCGATTGAAGCGATTCAAGCACTTAAAAATAATTCAGATGGACAAATGCCACTAGTTACACAGCGAGTTGTGTCTCGTTTATTAGATGTGCTTGATTATGATGCGCAAATTCAACATGTAGCTAAGGTTTATAAAGAAAAAGCGGACTTAATGATGGCGACATTCCGCGAACATGGTAGTGATAAAATTCACTTTGTAGAACCGACAGGTGGCATGTTCCTATGGATGACAATGCCTGAAGGGGTAGACTGTGATGCGTTCTTTGAAGCTTGTATGGAACATAAGGTAGGGATTGTACCAGGGGCGGCGTTTGCTGCTGACGGTGTGCCAGCAGGGCAATCTTTTCGTTTCAGTTTTACGTATCCATCCAAAGAAGATATCGTTAAAGGCATGACGATTGTAGGGCAATTGACAAAGGAATTTGTAAAATAATAAATTACTAAATAAAAGCAAATAATAAAAGTAAATAATACTACGGTAGATAAAAGTAAAATATATATGATTATGAGAGCGCAGGACATATGACCGAAGGTTATGATAGGCTTGCGCTCTATTATATTGAAAAAAGCCGATTAATATGCTAAACTTTAAAAGAAGATATATGTCTTCACTAATTATATATATGTAACAGCAATAGCTGATTGAAAGTAGGTGTTGATTATGGCATGTGGCAGTTCAGGTGGCTGCAGCGGTTGCTCGTCAGCTTCATCTTGCGGTAGTGCTCAACAAACCCCGCCAGATTTGACGGCAAAACTTAATGAATTAAGCAGTGTTAAACACGTTATTGGCGTAGTCAGTGGTAAAGGTGGCGTAGGTAAATCCTTAGTAACGTCTTTATTGGCCATTACTATGGCGCGTCGTGGTTTTAAAGTAGGGATTCTTGATGGCGATATTACAGGTCCATCAATTCCTAAAGTATTTGGTATTAAAGGCAAGGCTCATGTTGACGAATTGGGGATGTATCCGCTAACGTCAGAAGGTGGTATCGATGTAATGTCGGTTAACCTTTTATTAGAGAACGAAACTGATCCTGTATTATGGCGTGGTCCTATTGTGGGCAATGTGGTGAAACAGTTCTATACAGATGTAATCTGGAAAGACTTAGATTATCTATTTGTAGATATGCCACCAGGAACAGGTGATGTAGCCTTAACAGTATTCCAGTCTTTATCCTTGGATGGGATTGTAGTTGTAACTTCACCACAAGATTTGGTATCTATGATTGTAGAAAAAGCTGTAAAAATGGCTGAACTTATGCAGATTCCAATCATTGGGGTTGTAGAAAACTTCTCCTACTTCCATTGTCCAGATAATGGTAAAGATTATAAAATTTTTGGTGACAGTCATATTGACGATGTATTGAAACGATATGGTTTGTTATTATTAGGTCGTTTACCAATTGATCCAAACGTAGCAGCTCTTTGTGATGCCGGTAAGTTAGAAGAGATTGACAAAACGAACTTAGAATCCGTTGAATTGCCACAATAGGTAATTAATAGTCGGACTCTTATCACAGGTTGCTCATCTTTAAATTATGAAAGAAGAGTAGCCTGTGTTTTTTATATAACACATTATTCAAGTAACAAAGTTGTTATCAGAAAGAGGGCGTGTTCATGAAAAAGTATATGTCTTGGATTATTCCAATTGTGGTGGGGGTAGCCATATGGTTTTCTCCAGTACCAGAGGGATTAAAACCGCAAGCTTGGCATTTATTTGCTATTTTTGCAGGGACAATTTTAGGTTTTATTTTACAACCATTGCCAATTGGGGCCTTATCTATTATTAGTATTGTTGTTTCCGCAGTGACTAATACATTAAAAATTGGTGATGGCCTAGCAGGCTTTGCCAATACAGCCATTTGGTTGATTGTAGCAGCTTTTTTATTCTCCCGTGGCTTTATTAAGACTGGCTTAGGTAAGCGTATTGCGTATACTTTGATTACTGCAGTAGGTAGTAATTCTTTGAAATTATCTTATGCGTTAGTTATTAGTGATTTTATTTTATCACCAGCTACACCATCTAATACAGCTCGTGCGGGTGGTGTTATTTTCCCTATTACTAAATCGTTGGCATCGGCCTTTGGCTCTGAACCAGGTCCTACTGCTCGCAAAATTGGGGCCTTCTTAATCCAAACGATTTACCAAGGGAATACGATTACGTCGGCTATGTTTATGACCTCTATGGCAGGGAATACTTTAGTGGCGTCTTTAATTGCAGCATCCTTTGGGTATACTATTACTTGGGGTGACTGGGCTATGGCGGCTATTGTGCCAGGGCTTGTGGCCTTAATCGTTATGCCATTGGTTTTATACTTTATCTATCCACCAGAGTTAAAAGATACTCGTGAAATTCAAGCTCATATTGCTGAAGAATTAAAAGGCTTAGGGGCTATGAGTTTTGCAGAAAAAGTAATGCTTGGCGTATTTATTTTATCTTTGATTTTATGGGCAACTAGTCAATTTACTGGTTTAAATGCGACTACAGTAGCCTTATTAGGGGTAAGCATTCTTTTAATTTCTAAAGTATTGACTTGGTCTGATGTAACTGAAGAAAAAGGTGGCTGGGATACCTTAATTTGGATGGGGACTATGATGGCTTTAGCGTCTCAGCTTAATAAACTTGGTTTTATTCCATGGTTTGCGGATATGGTAGGTGCTGAAGTACAAGGTATTAGTTGGGTAGCAGCCTTCTTAATTTTGTTATTAGTGTATACTTATTCCCATTATATTTTCGCAAGTTTGACAGTACATATTACAGCTATGTATGTAGTATTTGTAGCGGTAGCTATTAGTGCTGGTACACCACCATACTTAGCTATGTTTGCATTTGCCTTTTTCTCCAACTTGTGTATGTCTTTGACACACTATGCGGCGGGACCATCGCCAATCTGCTTCAATGCAGGCTATATGACACAAAATACGTGGTGGCGTCTTGGTTTTATTGCATCGGTAGTAAACTTAATTATTTGGTTAGGTCTTGGTTCCGTTTGGTGGAAAGTATTAGGTCTTTGGTAGTATTAAGTTTGTCAGAGATGTATTAATTAGGTAGTGAATTGATAGTTACTTGAATTTTGAAAAGAGTATAAAAGAGTATAAACGAAGGCTTACTTCTTTGTTGATTGTAGTAGTATCACCGTTATTTACAATCCGTGGAAGGCAAGCCTTCTTTTTCGTTTTAATGGCAATTGTGCTATAATAGCTTTATAGTTGAACATATGAGGTGAACTATGAAAACAGTAGCAAGATTATTAGATTATATAGATAATAGCACATCGCCGTATCATACCGTGAAGGCGAGTGCTGATATTTTATTGGCTCATGGCTTTAAAGAATTACAATTAGAAGATATTTGGTCACTTAGTGAAGGTGACTATTTTATTAGAGTATATGATACAACGTTAATTGCGTTTCATCTTGGCAGTGATATGCGAGACTCTTTACGCATTGCATCGGCTCATACTGATTTTCCTGCTTTACGGGTGAAACCGAATCCTTTAGTGGAAACTAAAGGGTATGGCAAGTTAAATGTAGAAGCTTATGGTGGTTTGATATTAAATACTTGGTTAGATCGGCCTTTATCTATGGCTGGTGTAGTAGTGACACGGTCTAATGATCCATTTCACCCAGAATTACATTATATTGATATAGCTCGGCCTTTATTGACAATTCCTAATTTGGCTATTCATATGAATCGTGAGATTAATAATGGGGTTGCTTTAGATAAGCAACTTCATATGATGCCTCTTTTTATGATGTCAGAAGGAGCAGAACCTATTACTGTCAGTGGTGTAGACGGTAGTTCGGGAATAAATGCTGATGACGATTCAGCGGAAGCTGATGCATGGTTGCAATTTTTAAGCGAACAGGTGAAACGGCCTGTGGAAGATATTTTATCCTATGAATTGACCTTGTACCCTGTAGAAGGGGGCACTACCTTTGGGCGTTATGAAGAATTTATTAGTTCGCCACGTATTGATAATTTGACGTCCTGTATGGCTTGTTTAGAAGGGCTATTAGCCGCTCAGGTTAGCGATGCAGAGGGCTTACGCCTTATAGCCTTATTCGATAATGAGGAAGTAGGGAGTCGGACGAAGCAAGGTGGTGCTTCTACCGTATTAAGTCAAATTGTAGAGCGAATCTATATGGCTATGGGTTATACTAAGGAAGAATGCTATGCAGATATGGCTGGCGGCTTTATGATTTCAGCGGACGTAGCACATGGCTATCATCCTAATTATCCAGAAAAGAATGACCTTACTAATGTGCCTGTTCTTAATAAAGGATTAGTTTTGAAGGTCGCGGCTAGTCAGTCTTATGCTGGTGATGCCTGGGCTATGGCAACCGTAAAGGCTTTGTGTGAGACAAATCAAATTCCATATCAAATATATGTTAATCGTTCAAACATTCCTGGTGGATCTACAGTAGGTTCAATTTCATCTGCATTGATGGCTATGCGTACCATGGATGTGGGCGTTCCTATTTTGGCGATGCATTCGGCTCGTGAAACGATGGGGACTAATGACCAGGAAGCGTTGGAAAGCTTAATGAGAGCGTTTTTACGATAGGAGTCCTATGTTAACAGAGTATACAGTGCTTATTACAGACGCCCTAAATACGCCCTATGGTAAGCTCATTTTAATTATATTAATTTTTCTAGCTGGGCTAGGCATGTCATTAGTGCCAGAAACAGTGGCAACTATTTTGCCACGCTTAGCTGGGCACATTTATAAACGTATTTATTTTGCCATTGGTATGGCGGCCTCTATTATAGTAGTAGGGGTATTAGGATCTTGGATCTTAGGGCCGTATAGTATTGGTGGTGCAGCTTATATAATATGGGCTGTTTTATTAGTCGTCATGGCTTTACAAGCTTTTGAATGGGTTGCTTTTATTCATCCTTCACCACTGCGAGGGCGTGAAGAGCGACGTTTAGAACGACGTGGTACACCGTGGCAGCGGACGTTAGCCATAGTTCGTCAAGGCTTGTTAGTCGGTCTTTCATGGCGATATGATCGGTTGCCAATTTATATCTGGTTAGTTGCTACGATTGCGATTGCTGGTTGGAAATTGGCATCAATGTTAATCATATCCTTTATTATTGGATATTTAATCCCTGTATTTTGGTTGACGAATCGTTTAGAACGGCTAGCTAAATTAGTAACGCGACCTAATTACCGAACGGGTATTCTTTGGTTCAAGCGTTTAATGGGGATTGTTATGGTATTAGAAGCCTTGTATTTCATAGGCCTTTTAATTACCTATTACTAACAGGTTATCTCATGTATGTATTGTGTATACATGAAATATAAAGGTTGTATTCTGGAGGGAATACTTCTACAATGTAGAGAGGTAACAAAGTTGAGGAGGAAGTCTCATGAAAGAAATTAAATCTGTATTGGTTGCCAATCGTGGTGAAATTGCTATTCGCGTATTCCGTGCGTGCAATGAAATGGGAATTCGCACAGTAGCCATTTATTCAAAAGAGGATTCGCTTTCTTTGCACCGCAATCAAGCGGATGAAGCCTACTTAGTAGGACGTGGTAAAAAACCAGTTGATGCGTACTTAGATATTGAAGATATCATTCGCATTGCCCATGAACATGATGTTGATGCTATTCATCCTGGCTACGGCTTCTTGGCAGAGAATGCCCGTTTTGCTAAGCGATGTGAAGAAGAAGGGATTATTTTTATTGGTCCTCGCTTAGAGCATTTAGAAATGTTTGGGGATAAAGTAAATGCACGTATTCAGGCCAAACTAGCTGGTATTCCTATGATTCCAGGTAGTGATGGGCCTTTAAATAATTTTGAAGAACTCGAAGAGTTTGCTAAAACGCATGGTTTCCCATTAATGATTAAAGCTGTTAATGGTGGTGGCGGCCGTGGTATGCGTGCTGTTGAATCCATGGGTGAATTGCGTGAAGCTTATGATCGTGCTAAATCAGAAGCTAAGATGGCCTTTGGTGACGATGAAGTATATGTTGAAAAACTCATTGTTGAACCTAAACATATTGAAGTTCAAATTATGGGGGATAGTCATGGTAATGTAGTTCATTTGCATGAACGTGACTGTTCTGTACAACGACGCCATCAGAAAGTTGTTGAAATAGCACCAGCCTTTGCATTGCCACTTGAAACTCGTCAACGCATTTGTGATGCGGCTGTTAAAATTATGAAAAATGTTAAATACGTAGGGGCTGGTACGGTAGAATTCCTTGTTACTAATGATGGTAATTTCTACTTTATTGAAGTTAACCCTCGTATTCAGGTAGAACATACTATTACTGAGTTAATTACAGGTATCGACATTGTTCACACTCAAATTCGTGTAGCTGAAGGATATTCCTTATTTGATGAAGAAGTAGGCATTCCTACACAAGATAAAATTGAATGTAATGGTCAGGCTATTCAGTGTCGTATTACAACAGAAGATCCTAGCAATAACTTTATGCCTGATACTGGTAAATTAGTTGCTTATCGTTCAAGCGGCGGTTTTGGTATTCGTCTTGACGGTGGTAACGCCTTTACTGGTTCAGTTATTACGCCTTATTACGACTCCTTGTTAGTAAAAGCGTCTTCTTGGGCCTTAACACCAGAAGAGTCTATTCAAAAAATGCTACGTTGTTTACGTGAATTCCGTATCCGTGGTGTTAAAACAAATATTCACTTCTTGATTAATGTATTGGAAAGTCCAGAATTTATTGCAGGTACTTGCAATGTAAACTTTATTGATGAACATCCTGAATTGTTTGTCTTTAAACAAGTGCGTGACCGTGGTACTAAAATGTTGCGCTATATTGCTGATGTTACGGTTAATGGCTATCAAGGTTTGGGTCATCAAGATGTACCTGATTTTGAACCAATTCAGATGCCACCATTGCTTTCTATTAAACCACCAGCTGGGACAAAACAAAAATTTGATGAATTAGGACCAGAAGGTTTCTCTAAATGGTTGATGGAACAGAAACAAGTATATTTCACAGATACAACTTGGCGTGATGCGCATCAATCTTTATTTGCAACTCGATTGCGTACAGTCGATATGGCTCGTGTAGCTGGTGAAGCAGCTCGTGGGGTACCTAATCTATTCTCTTTAGAATGTTGGGGCGGTGCTACATTTGATGTAGCGTATCGTTTCTTACATGAAGATCCATGGGAACGACTTCGCATGTTCCGCAAAGAAGTACCAAATGTATTATTGCAAATGTTGCTTCGCGGTGCTAATGCAGTAGGTTATACTAGCTATCCAGACAATGTAGTGCGTCAATTTATTAAATTAGCAGCTGCTAATGGGGTTGATGTATTCCGTGTATTTGATAGCTTGAATAGCTTAGATAATATGCATGTAGCTATTGATGAAGTACGTAATCAGAATAAGATTGCGGAAGTTTCCTTATGCTATACAGGCGATATTTTAGATGCTAGTCGTCCAAAATATAATTTAGATTACTATGTGAAGATGGCAAAAGAAGTGGAAAAAGCGGGTGCTAATATCATTGCTATTAAAGATATGGCAGGCCTTTTAAAACCACAAGCTGCTTATAACTTAGTATCTGCGTTAAAAGATGCTGTTGATTTACCTATTCATTTACATACTCATGAAGGGGCGGGCAATGCCATTTATAGTTATGGTCGTGCTATTGATGCTGGTGTTGATGTAGTTGACGTAGCGTATTCTGCTTTTGCTAATGGTACAAGCCAACCTAGCATGAACTCTTTATATTATGGTTTATCTGGTCATGAACGTCAGCCTGAAATGGATGCAAACTATATGGAACACATGTCTCATTATTTTGCTTCCATCCGTCCATACTATAAAGGCGTAGATAAAACAAATCCATACCCTAGCACTGAAGTATATCAACATGAAATGCCAGGTGGTCAATTCTCTAACTTACAACAGCAATCTAAGAGTGTTGGTTTAGGTGATCGCTGGGATGAAGTTAAGACTGTATATCATCAAGTTAGCATGATGTTTGGTGATATTATCAAAGTAACACCATCCTCTAAAGTTGTAGGTGATATGACTTTATTCATGGTTCAAAATGATTTGACAGAAGAAGATATTTACAATAAAGGGGAAACATTAGACTTCCCACAATCCGTTGTAGAATTCTTCCAAGGATATTTAGGAGTTCCTTATCAAGGTTTCCCTGAAAAATTACAGAAAATCATTTTAAAAGGTAAGAAGCCATTGAAAGGTCGCCCAGGAGCTTCCTTAGAACCAGTTGATTTTGAAGATGTTCGTAAGAAATTGATTGATATGGGGTCTCCCGCTACTGATGAAGATGTTATTGCCTATTGCTTATATCCAAAAGTATATAGTGATTATGTAGAATTTAATGGTGATTATGATGACATTTCTGTACTAGATACACCAACATTCTTCTTTGGTATGCGCCGTGGTGAGTCTATTCATGTAACCATTGAAAAAGGTAAAATGTTGATTATTAAATTAATCCATGTTAGTGAAGTGGATGAAGATGGTAATCGTATTATTAGCTTTGAATTTAATGGTCAGCCACGTGATATTAAAGTGCGTGATAAACATGTTAAGACAACGGGTGTGGTACGTCATAAAGTGGATAAAACACAACCTGGTGAAGTGGGTGCTACTTTATCTGGCTCCGTTGTTAAGATTCTCGTTAAGAGTGGTCAAAGCGTCTTGAAGGGAGAACCTTTAATCGTAACAGAAGCAATGAAGATGGAAACTACCATTACTTCACCTATCGATGGTATCGTTGGCGAAGTATATGTGCGTGAAGGTAGTCGTATTGAAAGTGGCGATTGCTTGATTAAGATTCAAGACCGTTCTAACTCTTAATAGGTATATTTCAAATAATTGAATCATGTATGAATATATAACATCAATATTGTGGATATTGTGTTCATGCTAATTTAGAAGAGGTCCTAGGGCCTCTTCTTTTTATAGTTTTTATTTGACACTTGACTTAAAGTTAACTTCAAGGTGTAGTGTAAGTATATGAATAATATACCTTATGTATTTAGCTAATGTAAAAATGGAGGATATGAATGGCTATGAACACAAATAAAAAAGAATATACTAATATTAATGGACTTCCTATAACTGTTGCTACAACAGAAGGTGAACATGCAAAGTCTATGATATTCCCTATAGGGGAAGAAAATGTCGCCTTTGCTCAATATTTTGTTGGTACTAGTTATTTAGCACCTATTGAAACTAAGTCGTTGGGGATTTATAATGTGACCTTTGAGCCTAAATGTCGTAATGATTGGCATATTCATCATGGTGATAAAGGAGGCGGACAAATTTTAATTGGTGTAGGCGGTCGTAGTTTTTATCAAGCGTGGGGTGAAGAACCTCAAGAGATTTTAACAGGTACTGTGATTACCATTCCAGCGGGTGTAAAGCATTGGCATGGTGCTGATGGGGAACATTGGTTTTCTCATTTAGCTATTGAAGTGCCTGGTGAGAATACAAGTACAGAGTGGCTCGAACCAGTAAGTGACGAACAGTATTTGGCGGTAGTTAAGAAATAATTTATGTTAAATTGACTATAATTGACGGTTGAGGAAAAAGAAAATTACTGTTAACAAGACTAGTATCTAATTAAGATATTTATAAAAAGACTGTTACATAAAGTAACAGTCTTTTTTCTATGGACTTTGATAGTTCTTTTCGCCATTTCGTGTTACAATAGATTAGAAACCCTTTACCATATAAGGCGTTTTAAAAAATTAAGAATACAAGATATTGATAATTTGTGTATTTTTCTTCGGGGCATATAAAATGGCAAACTATTGATAGAAGGAGAGAACACATTAAAAGATAATACAATGTAGTGCAATGTAGTAATAGGTAGATGTGAGGAGTGTAAGTATGTTTTCATATGCAAAAAAACAATGGGCCTTAGGTCGTTCTATTTATGGTTATAAGAGCTGGCGTGAAAAGCGACGGATTACATTATTTGTAGGTCGCTCTTATAAAAATAAGAAGCAACTAACAGAATTAATAGAGTATTTTGATACCTATGCTCCATTACCTAATTTGTTATCACGGCATGAAGGTATTTATGAAGTGATTAATCGTGTGTTTTTATTTAAAAACTCTACGGCACAACAGCGCTTAGAAGCTATTAAAGAACACTTTGATATGTTACCTCAATATTTTCAGGCACAGGCTATTACTGAGATGTATAATCCTGATGTGAGCCATGCCATTACTATTTGGGAGAATGAGGAATTAAATTTAAAAAGTGAACTTTGGTTTCATACGGGTCAACGTAAAGAAGGTTTTTTAAGTTTATTTTTAAATTATGATGGCGAATGGGTGTATCATATTAATTTCCGCCTAGGTCATGGATTTAATGGTGAACCTTGTATTTGGATTGGTACAATTCAAGGGTCTCCAAATGGTTTAGAAAAAGCTAAAAAAATTACGAAAAAGATGCACAGTTATAGACCAAAGAATTTTATGTTCTTCTTGATGCGTCAACTTGCTACTAATATGGGAATTTCTTCCTTATATGCCATTTCTGATGAAGGTTTCTATACTAATAGCCATTTAATTCGAGGTAATCGTTCTAAAAAAGTTCAATTTGACCCATTTTGGGAAGAATTAGGCGGCGCAGTATGTCCGGAAGATAGTAAGTATTTTCGGATTCCACTAGCAGAAGAACGAAAAACCTATGAAACAGCTAAAACTCATAAACGCAATATGTATCGTAAGCGTTATGAAATGTTAGATCAATTTATCGATGAAATTGCTAATAATAGTAAAGCTTATGTTTTGTCAAAATAATAAGAAGTTAATATAACAATATAACCTAATTATAGGTTTTTATAGAGAAAAGAGGTGTACTCATGAGATGTCCGTATTGTAAGCATACAGAAAATAAAGTTACAGATTCTCGTGCTACTGATGATGATAATAGCATTCGTCGTCGCCGTGAATGTTTATCCTGTGGGCGTCGCTTCACCACATATGAAGTAATTGAAGATGTACCAATTATGGTGATTAAATCGAGTGGAAGTTATGAGATGTTTGATCGTAGTAAATTATTGAATGGTTTATTACGGTCTTGTAATAAACGAAACATCCCTCGTGAGACCTTAGAAAATGTAGTTAAAAATGTAGAGGATGCTATACGTAATCAATCAAAGCAGGAAATTAAATCTTCTGAAATTGGTGATTTAGTTCTTAAAGAATTAAAAGATATAGACGAAGTAGCCTATGTGCGTTTTGCATCGGTATATCGTAATTTTGAAGATGTGCAAGCCTTTGTTGCCGTGTTAAAAGATTTACGCAATCACGAGGAGTCCAAATGATAGATTTACATTGCGATACTATAATGATGCTCATTGACCATCCTGATAAAGGGGATTTAGCGCAGAATCCGTGGAAAATTGATATTCCAAGATTAAAAAAAGGTGGCTATACACTTCAAGATTTTGCACTCTTTGTAGAATTAGATCAAGAAGCAGATCCTTATGGCCGTTATGAAGCGATGCGTCAAATTTTTAACGAACAGATGACACGGTATGCTGATGATATTGTGCATGTTCGTTCTTATGATGAATTTGTGACAGCTCGTGAATCTGGTAAAATTAGTGCTTTATTATCAGTGGAAGAGGGCGGCGTTTTTGAGGGCTCTTTAGAGCGATTAAAAAAAGCGTATGATGATGGAGTTCGTTTAATCACTATTAGTTGGAATTTTCCTAATGGCTTATCCTATCCAAATGGTAAAGAGCATGAAGGTAAAGGGTTGACACCAAGAGGGATTGAATTTGTTCAGTATATGGAAGAACTGGGCATGATTGTGGATTGTTCACATCTAAATGATGCAGGCACATTTCAATTAGGTGAAATTCTTACTAAACCTTTTATTGCATCCCATTCTAATGCGCGAGCTTTGACGAACCACCCACGGAATTTAACGGATGATTTAATTCGTTTGATTGCTAATAAAGGTGGTGTAATTGGTCTTAATTTTGCACAAGCTTTTTTAGGAACGAACCGAGTTAGCCAAATTGCTGACATTGTTCGTCATGGTTTATATTTACGCAATATAGGCGGCTCTGATGTAGTTGCGTTGGGGACTGACTTTGATGGAATTCGGCCTGATACAGAAATTGCTGATGCCAGTGAAATGCCACGTTTACATGATGCCTTTCGGGCTGCTGGTCTTAGTGAGGCTGACACAGATAAAATTTTCAGTAAGAATGCAGAACGTCTATTGCAGACGATATTATAATAGGAGGCTAGTATGGAATTAGCAGGCGAAATTAATCCTTTAATTGCAGAACGGTTCACGGACCATTTAGATGTATTTGGTCAGACAATGGAACAAATGGAGATTATTCAGCTCATTGCAGAACGTTGTAAAACGGCATTAGCTTCTGGTAATAAAGTGTTGTTTTGTGGTAATGGTGGCTCTGCAGCAGATGCACAACATTTAGCGGCTGAATTGATTGGTCGTTTTCAAAAAGAACGTCGTTCTTTGGCGGCTATTGCCTTAACTACAGATACCTCAATTTTGACTGCTGTAGCGAATGACTATGGTTATGAAGAAGTATTTGCCCGTCAAGTTGAAGGCTTGGGACGAGCTGGTGATGTATTAATTGGTATTTCTACGTCTGGTAATAGTGGTAATGTAGTGCAGGCAGCTCTTAAAGCGCGTGATACAGGTATGCATACGATTGCTTTCACAGGTGAAGGGGGCGGCAAGCTTAAGGAGATTTGTGATATTACCTTGCCTATTCCGTCAAAAGTAACAGCTCGTATTCAAGAAATGCATATTTTGGTAGGCCATATAATCTGTGAGTTGGTGGAAGAAGAATATGATAAGTAAAACAATTAATGAGTTTTTGACACATAAATTGCCAGAACTTCGCATTGCCGTTATTGGTGATATTATGGTAGACCGCTATGTGTTTGGTGATGTAGGCCGAATTTCCCCGGAAGCACCAGTGCCTGTTAATCGCGTTACTGATGTAAAAGAAGTGTTGGGGGGGGCTGCTAATGTAGCTAATAATTTAGCTAATTTAGATTGCCATGTATTTCTTGGCGGTGTTGCCGGCACTGATAGTCATGGTGATTTACTGACACATTTACTAGAAACAGAACATATTAATCATGAAGGTGTTTTACGTCTTTCTAGCCGTCAAACTACTACTAAAATGCGGATTTTAGGTGGCCGTCAGCAAATGATGCGGTTAGATTTTGAAGAACCAGAGGCTGTGTCTGAGCAAGAGGCGAAGCAATTATTGGCTTGGTTAAGCGAATTATGTGAAATAGGCTTAGATGGGATTGTTATTTCTGACTATGGTAAAGGCGTTTGTACACCTGCTGTATTAAAGGCTGTCATCACTATGGCGAATGCTAAAGGTATTAAGACGATTGTAGATCCTAAGGGGAATGATTGGTCTAAATACAGTGGTGCTACTTTTATTACGCCGAATGTGAAGGAATTAAGTGAATATATAGGCCGTTCTTTAGATAATACAGATGAAGCCATTGTGACAGCTGCGAAAGAAACGCTTGCTCAAGTATCCTTTGATTATGTAGTAGCTACCCGTTCTGCAAAAGGCATTACTATTGTAAGCCAAGAAGGGAAAGTATGGCATAATCCAGCAACCCAACAAGACGTTTTTGACGTAAGTGGGGCTGGTGATACAGTAGTGGCTATGATTATAACAGCTATGGCGGCTGGGTTAACTGTGCGTGGTACTTTGCATGTAGCTAATGCAGCGGCAGGCGTAGTCGTCTCCAAAGTAGGAACATATCCCATTCATCGTCAAGAATTACTTGATTTGTGGGAGGCGATTCGCCATCGTCAGGCTGACCCGATTACGGCCTATAGCCGTGAAGAAATGGCGGCTAAAATTCGTCAATGGCAAAATGAAGGCCATACCGTGGTCTTTACCAATGGATGCTTTGATATTTTACACAGTGGACATCTTTCGTACTTGCGGGATGCCGCTCGTTTAGGGGACCATTTAGTGGTAGGACTTAATTCTGATGCCTCTGTGAAGCGCTTAAAAGGCTCGGCACGACCTATTAATTCTGAATCATCGCGAGCGGAGTTAATGGGGGCTTTAGGCTTTGTTGATGGAGTTGTTGTATTTGAAGAAGATACGCCGGCAGAACTATTACATGAATTACGGCCTAATATTTTGGTCAAAGGTGGCGACTATTCGGTAGATCAAGTGATTGGCTGTGAATTTGTGGATAAAGTTATTATTTTGCCATTCAAAGAGGGCTATTCCACTACAGGAATTATAGAGAAAATTAAGGCCTTAGTGCAGGAGGGATTATTATGATTATTGTTACTGGTGGCGCTGGTTTTATAGGCAGTAATATTGTAAAACAATTGAATGAACGAGGCCGTAATGATATTTTAATTGTAGATGACTTAACAGATGGTAGTAAAATCCGCAATTTACAAATGTTAGATTTCTATGATTATGTAGATTGTATAGACTTTGATGAAGCGGTGGCTGCCAACACATTTGATATTGGTCCTATTGAAGTTATTTTCCATGAAGGTGCTTGTGCAGATACTATGAATTATGATGGGCGCTATATGATGCACAATAACTTTGAAGGAACAAAGAATTTATTCCATTATTGCCAAGAACGACGTGTACCTTTTATTTATGCATCATCTGCTTCTACTTATGGTCATGGCACGCAGGGATTTACGGAAAAGCCAGAATGCGAAGAAGCATTGAATCCATATGCATATTCTAAATTGTTCTTTGATCGTTATTTGCGTCGCTTTGAGGGACAATTGCAATCTCAAGTAGTTGGGTTGCGCTATTTTAATGTATTTGGTCCAAATGAAAATCATAAAGGGAATATGGCTTCTTTAGTGCGCCAAATGTTTTATAAGCTTCGTGAAACAGGTGAAATCACTTTGTTTGAAGGTACTGATGGCTATGGTGATGGTGAACAAGTTCGCGATTTTATTTATGTAAAAGACGTTGTGAATGTTAATTTCTTCTTCTGGGAACACCCTGAAATTAGTGGTATTTTTAACTGTGGCACTGGTGAAGCTAAAAGCTTTAATCGCTTTATGAAAGCCGTCATTGCTTATAATGGTTCTGGCTCTCTACGCTATATACCATTCCCAGAAGTGTTGAAGGGGAAATATCAAAGCTATACAGAAGCAGATACAACTAAGCTTATGAGTGTTGGCTATGATAAAGGATTTACTAATTTAGAAGAGGCCGTAGCTGAATATTGTGAATTATTGGATAATAATGAAGGCTATGTTCGGTAATTATTAGATATAATCTATGTACGATAATTGTTAGGAAAGGGAGCCTATGCGTAAGGTTTTATTTTTAGATCGTGATGGCGTAATTAATGTTGATGTAAATTACTTATACCGAGTAGAAGATTTACAATTTGTTGCTGGTGCTCCAGAAGCTTTAGCAGCCGCTGTAAAAGCGGGTTATGACTTAATTGTTGTAACGAATCAAAGTGGTATTGCTCGTGGGTACTATACAGAAGCTGATATGAATAAATTACATGCAGAAATTAATCACCG
This sequence comes from Veillonella intestinalis, assembly GCF_943192895.1. Lineage (NCBI taxonomy): Bacteria > Bacillati > Bacillota > Negativicutes > Veillonellales > Veillonellaceae > Veillonella > Veillonella intestinalis. The sequence goes on from NZ_CALPCB010000002.1 coordinate 87,127, forward strand.
CCTGAAAGCGCAGGGGGCTTCTATCCTTCATTTTTATTATTGTCCGCATCATGTAAAGGGGACTATAGCTACTTTTACTAAGGACTGTGATTGCCGTAAACCTAAGCCAGGCATGTTATTACAAGCTATGGCCGATTATGATATTGATGTAACGAAAAGTTTTATGGTCGGTGACAAGCCGTCTGATGTAGCTGCTGCTGAAGCAGCGGGGTTAACGGGTTACTTATTTGAAGGTACTAATTTAGAAGAATTTTTATTGCCTATTTTACAGCAGCGAGAAAATGTAACGAATGGGACGGTCAAATGAAAGATTATAAGCGCATTTTAATTGTAAAAATGAGTTCCCTTGGTGATGTTATTCATGCATTGCCCACTTTATATGCGATTCGTAAGAATTGGCCTGAGGCGCATATTACCTGGGCAGTGCATGAACAATTTAGTGGTCCTTTGCCAGGGAAGCCTTGGTTAGACGAGGTTCTATTTATTGATAAGAAAAAATTGAAATCCTTAGGGTATTTATGGTCTTTACGCAAAGTATTACATAGTTATCAGTTCGATATGTGTCTAGACTTACAATGTTTAGCTAAAAGTGCTATTGTAGCAGCCTTATCGGGTGCTAACGAAAAGTATGGATACTGGGAACTACGTGAAGGTAGTAAGCTTATTAATAAAGGGTTAGAGGGTCCTCATAAATATGGTCATGTTATTGAGCGTTATTTGGACACCGTGCGAGCCCTTGGCGGCACTGTGGCTGGGGTTGAGTTTCCTATTAAGGAATCTCCAGCAGCAGCTACTAGTTGTGAAGCAAAATTAAGTGAAGCGGGCCTTCCACACGGTCATGATTATGTAGTGATAGCACCTGGTGCACGTTGGTCTGTAAAAGAATGGCCCATTGATTCTTTTGGTGAGTTAGCAAAGCGATTGGTGGCAGCTAAGCAGTATGTAGTCTTAATTGGTGCTGAGAATGATAAAGAAAAGGCGCAAGCAATTAAAACGCAAGTTAGTAGTGAAGCTGTTATTGATATGACGGGACAAACGAATTTAGAAGAATTAATTGAACTTATTCGACGCTCCAAGTTATTTATTAGTGCTGATACAGGTCCTTTGCATATTGCCAATGCTTTGAAACGACCTTTGATAGGCTTATATGGTACAACTTCACCTGAGCGGACTGGTCCCTATGGTGGTGAGCATGTGCATTGCATTGTATCACCGACTTCAAAGGCAACGCCAGAAAATCCTCTTGTGGATGATCCAGCTTGCATGGCTCAAATTTCAATTGATCAAGTGTGGGATACAGCTAAAGCCCTACTTTAATAAAGGAGGTTTGTATGGAGTTAAATCATAAACGAATCGTAGTCACCTTCTTAATGCATTTAGGGGACGTTATTTTGACAACACCTTTTTTACACGTACTACGCCAAACAGCGCCAGATAGTCACATTACATTTGTAATGGACCGAAAATTAAAGGAAGTAATGCAATATAATCCCAATATTGACCGTATAGTATGTATTGATAAAAAAGGACGGGATAATAGTATTGCCGCTTTACAAAATATTGCTAAATATGTGCGCCAATCTGGAGGGCAACCAGATATTGTTATAAATCTTCACCCTAATGAACGGACTAGTTTCTTTGCTTGGGCTTTACGGGGGAAGATTACAACGGGAATGAGTCACTTTTTATTCCGTCCATTCATGGCAAAATATACACGGCTTGATCGTAAAACGAGGCATGCGGCTGATATGTATATTAATGTTCTTGAACAATTGGGAGTAAAGGATACCTCTAATAAAGGCTTAGAAATATATACTTGTCCTGAATGGGAACAGACAGTTGATGCGTTTTATCAGAAACATGGAATTTCTGAAGTAGATACTGTTATTGGTTTTAATGTAGGGAGTGCTGTGCCAGAGAAACGTTGGCCTCAAGAGCGTTTTGCTCAAGTGGCTGATTATTTCTGTGACAAAGGGTATAAAGTGATATTCTTTGGTGGCCCTATGGATGTAGATATGGTAGATTCTGTAGTCGTTCATATGCATCATAAACCTGTTGTGGCTACTGGACAGTTTAGTCTTGGTGAGCTTACAGCAGCTATTAAGCGTTGTAGCTTGTTTATAACCAATGATTCTGGACCAATGCATGTAGCGGTGAGCCAACATGTACCATTAGTAGCACTCTATGGGCCGTCTAATCCTAAATTTTATGGACCATATACGCAAAACTGTGTTGTCTTAGAATCTATGGATACCTATGAAGTAGGTAAGAGTATGAAACAGATTATAAAAGAAGGTAATTATAAAGGGGTTAGTGTTATTTCCACTCAGTCCGTCATTGAGGCAGCACAGTCGCTACTCTGTGAAACCGGGAATGAGGAAGCGTAATGGAGTATGTAATTTTCGATTTGGAATGGAATCAGCCCTTTGCGAATGATATTAGCTTTATGAAACGGACGGGTTTACCTGTATCAGGCGAAATTATTCAAATTGGTGCCGTTAAATTAGATGCTAATCTAGAGTTAATTGATACCTTTAGTATGCTTATCAAACCACAGTATCTAACGCGCATGCATAAGCATGTGGAAAAGTTGACTCATATTTCAGCTGCTGACTTAGCTTTGGGCGTTTCATTTGCGCAGGCCTATCGGAGTTTTGAAACTTGGTGTGGCTCTAATGCTGTCTTACTTACCTGGGGCTCTGACGATATTGTGATGTTACGGGAAAATTTGCGTCTCTTTGGTTTGCCTAGTCGCATTAAGCATACTTGGTATGACGCGCAATTAATTTTTGCCCATTTGCAACATGGTAATACACAGCAAGTTGCGTTAAGTAAAGCTTTAGAAGAGTTGGCTATTACCAAAGATGATTTACCAGCTCATGATGCATTAAATGATTCTATTTTTACTGGCCGCGTATGTAAAGCAATTCCTTTAGCTGAGGGCATTGCTCAATATGATGAGATTATTAAGCATACTTATTCACCAGCATACTTTCCCGAAGCCTTGAGTTTTTTTATTTATGAAAATTTTGCAGATAAGCGTACAGTATTACATGATAGCCGTGTACGTCATGCCCATTGTCCTCAGTGTCAAACCTTACTGGCTTTGGAAAAAATACAACGCCTTAGTGGTGATAAATTTATTAGTTTAGGTCGTTGTCGTAATCATGGCTTATTAGCTGTTCATTGGCGCATTGGTAAATATATGAAACGGGGTAATGTATTGCGGTATTATGTGACGAAGATGCTTACAGAAGCGCCAGAAAAATTGCAGACTTTATATGCAGAACGTACTGAGCAGAACCGTATTAAAGAGGAAGCCTATTTAGCACGTTTGTCAGCTCAAAAGAAAAAAGAAAGTAAATAAAAGTGGTCAATTACAATTATTTTGATAGTTGTTTATTATAGATATTAAATATTAGTTTATATACTAATTAGGAAGGGATGATACAATGGAACGTAAATATGCATGGCATGAATATACAGAGGCTGACACAAAAGCAATAGAAGCGTTGTGTCAAGATTATATGCGCTTTTTAGATATTGGTAAAACAGAGCGTGAATGTATTGATGAAACAATTCGTCAAGCAGAGGCGAAGGGTTATAAAAATTTAAAAGATTTACAAAAAGCAGGGCAGCCTATTAAAGCAGGCGATAAAATCTATGCGGTTCATATGAAAAAAATTATTGCCTTGTTTAATATTGGCAATGAATCTTTAGAACAAGGTTTTAATATTTTAGGCGCTCATATTGACTCTCCCCGTCTTGATGTAAAACAAAATCCTTTCTATGAAAATAGCAATTTAGCATTTTTTGACACTCATTATTATGGTGGTATTAAAAAATATCACTGGGTAGCTATGCCATTAGCTTTACATGGCGTAGTTGTCAAAAAAGATGGTACTGTTATTCCGTTAGCGATTGGTGAAAAAGATACGGATCCAGTATTTTGCATTACTGACTTATTGCCACATTTGGGGCAAGAACAGATGGAGAAAAAAGCTAATAAAGTTATTGAAGGGGAAAACTTGGATTTACTTATTGGCAGCCAACCTGTTAAAGGGGAATTGAAAGATGGGGTTACAAAATTTTTAAGTGATATTTTTGAAAAAGAATATGGTTTTACGGAAGAAGACTTATTATCTGCTGAATTAGAAATCGTACCAGCTGGTCGTGCTCGTGAAATGGGATTTGACCGTAGCATGATTCTAGCTTATGGACAAGATGATCGCGTTTGTGCTTATACTTCATTAGCCGCTATGTTAGAAGTAGACTCTGTAAAACGCACAACTTGTACGTTATTAGTGGATAAAGAAGAAATTGGTTCTGTTGGTGCTACGGGGATGCAATCTCGTTGGTTTGAAAATGTAGTGGCAGAATTATTAGCTATGGTTGGCCATAATTCACCATTGGCAGTTCGTCGCACTTTGGAGCGGAGTCGTATGCTATCTTCTGACGTAAGTGCTGGCTACGATCCTTTATATGCATCCGCTTTTGAAGCAAAGAATGCAGCCTTTCTTGGTAAGGGGGTAGTATTTAATAAATTCACTGGTGCGCGCGGTAAAGCTGGCTCTAATGATGCGAATGCGGAATATATGGGCTTTATTCGTCGTATTATGGATGATAATCAAGTTAATTTTCAAACAGCTGAACTTGGTAAAGTTGACCTCGGTGGCGGCGGTACGATTGCGTATATCATGGCTCTTTACGGTATGAATGTAATTGACTGTGGTGTGGCTGTATTAAGTATGCACGCGCCGTGGGAAGTAACAAGTAAAGCTGATGTGTATGAAGCTAAAAAATGCTATGTAGCCTTTTTACAGGCAGCAGGAGAGGAAGCGAGCCTATAATGACAGAAGCAAATAAAGAAAAGCGGACGGTACGAATTGATATTTTTGACATTGAAGAAGATAAAGCACAACAGTATTTAAAAGATCGTGAAGAATGTGCGACCGCCGCAGAGGATGTTATGGCAAAATATTGCCAAGAGGTAAAGCGTGAAACTCTCGATCCAGAAGAAGGGCAAGGGGTAGTCGGCTATTTTAAAACTGGTGAAATATTACTGACTGTTTTACTTGATCCTTTTGAAATTCCTGTTATGAAAATGGCTATCGAGCGTGGTAAACTAGAAGAATATGTGTTAGCGGCTAATGGCTTTACCTTAGAGAGCATCCAAGAGGTAATGAAGGAGGTAGTTAGCTAATGTTATTAGTAGAATATCCTACATGCACGACTTGTAAACGAGCAAAAAAATATTTAGAAAGTCATAACATTGAGTTTACGGCTCGGAATATTAAAGAAGAAAATCCTACTGTAGAAGAATTAGGTTTATGGCAGCCTAAAAGTGGCAAAGAGGTAAAGGCGTTTTTTAATACGTCTGGTCAAGTGTATCGCAGTGAAAATATTAAAGATCGTTTACCGGCTATGAATGAAGATGAGAAATTGGCTCTGTTAGCTACTAATGGTATGCTTGTGAAACGGCCTATTCTAGTATTGGAAGATACTGTACTAGTAGGCTTTAAAGAAGCTGAATGGGACGAAGCCTTGCGCCGTAATGGTTATTTAAAATAGTAGTAATATTTGTAGTGGTGTTATAACTGATAATTCATATCTAAATTGGTTATGGTAAAAATGTGAAATTTGCTTGTATTTCCTATTGAAATAGAATAGGAAACAAGCTATAATAAATGCAATATCCCGTGTAGGTGGATACATGTAGTATGGTAGAAGGGAGCATTTTATATGTGGAAAAAACGTGTAGTAGTGGCTGCTGCCACAGCTTTGATGGCTGTAGGTTTGCTTAGTGGCTGCGGTAGTGACAATGGTAGTGGTGCAGATAAGACGTACAAAGTGGGGGTTATTCAACTGGTAGAACATCCTGCTTTAGATGCGGCTAATAAGGGCTTTGTAGATGGATTAGCTTCTAAGGGCTATAAAGATAATGTCAAAATTGACCAACAAAATGCCCAAGCAGATCAATCTAATTTAAATAGTATTGCGCAACGCTTTGTATCAGATAAAGAAGATTTAGTTTTAGCGATTGCAACACCATCAGCACAGGCTATGGCAAATGCATCAAAAGATATTCCTATTTTAGGAACTGCTATTACTGATTATGTACAAGCTAAATTAGTAAATAGTAATGAAAAACCAGGTACTAATGTAAGTGGCACTACTGATATGAATCCGGTAGAACAACAAGTAGATTTAATTACTCGTGTATTACCAAATGCCAAAAAAGTAGGCTTAATTTACAGTGCTAGTGAAGTTAACTCACAATTACAAGCAGAACGTATGAAAGCTCATGCTAAAGCAAAAGGTCTTGAAGTAGTAGAAGCAACAGTTCAGAATGTAAATGATATTCAACAAGCTGCTCAGAATCTGGTTTCACAAGGGGTAGAAGCTATTTATATGCCAACTGATAATGTAGTGGCATCGGCTATGCCTAATTTAGTAAAAATTACTGATGAAGCTAAAATTCCTGTATTCCCAGGTGAAGATAATATTGTTAAAATTGGTGGTCTTGCAACTTATTCCGTTGATTACTATCAATTAGGCTTCCAAGCTGGCTTAATGGGGGCTAAAATCTTATCTGGCGAAGCCAAAGTAAGTGATATGCCAATTGAAAGTCAGAAAGAATTTAAACTTGTTATTAATGAAGACGTAGCTAAACGTCTTGGTATTACCCTTCCAGCTGATGTATTAGCGGAAGCAAGTAAATAATTCAAAAAGAAAAGGGCTTCGGCCTTTTTCTTTTTATAGATGGAGGAATATATGGAAAACCTAATTATTTCAACCTTAGGTCAGGGGTTATTATGGTCATTGTTGGCCATTGGTGTATTTATTACTTTTAGAGTATTGGATATTGCCGATTTAACAGTGGAAGGAAGTTTCCCTTTAGGGGCGGCCATTTCGGTAACTTTGATTGTAGCAGGCGTTAATCCTATTCTTTCGATTTTGGGCGCCGCCGTAGGAGGTATGTTAGCTGGTGTAGTGACTGGCTGGGTGCATACTAAATTAAAAATTCCCGCTCTATTGGCAGGGATTTTAACAATGATTGCTTTATATTCTGTCAACCTTCATGTAATGGGGAAAGCGAATGTTTCTTTATTGCGTATGAAGACGATTTATACCTATTTTGAATCTATGAATATTTCTGCCACTTGGGCACTAGCCCTTGTAGGTTTATTAATTGCCATTATTACAGGCATCTTCCTATTTTGGTTCTTTGGAACGGAAATTGGGGCTGCTATTCGTGCCACTGGGGTTAATCCACAAATGATTCGTGCTCAAGGTGTGAATACAGATTCAATGATTGTTCTAGGTTTGTTATTATCTAATGCCTTTGTAGCCGTAGCTGGTGCTTTAGTCGCACAGGGTAATGGGTATGCCGATGTCGGTATGGGCGTTGGTACGATTGTTATTGGCTTAGCCTCTGTTATCATTGGTGAGGTTCTTTTTGGCACAAAATCTTTCGTAAAAAATTTAGTGGCTGTAGTGCTTGGCTCTGTAGTATATCGTATTGTTATTGCTGTTGTATTATACTTAGGTATGCCACCAAATGACTTGAAATTATTTACTGCCGTGTTAGTTGCTATTGCTTTGTCTTTACCGACATTAAAGGCAAAATGGCAGAGTCGATAAGGAGGGCCTACCTATGTTAGAAGTGAAACAAATTGTAAAAACGTTCTTTAAGGGGACGGTTAATGAAAAAGTAGCCCTTCACGGAGTAGATTTGCGTTTAGAATCAGGTGATTTTGCTACTGTTATTGGTGGTAATGGGGCTGGTAAAAGTACCTTATTGAATTCGATTGCTGGTGTATTTCCTGTAGATTCTGGGTCCATTCATATTAATGATACAGATATTACTAAGATGCCTGAATATAAAAGAGCGGCTTTTATTGGTCGTGTATTCCAGGATCCCATGTTGGGGACTGCTGGTAATATGCAGATTGAAGAAAACTTGTTGTTAGCACTACGCCGTGGTAAACGAATGGGCTTGAAATGGGCTTTCGTGCCAAAAGAGCGCGAACTATTTAGAGAGCGTTTATCTTTATTGGGTTTAGGGTTAGAAGATCGTTTAACAGCTCGTATGGGGCTCTTAAGTGGTGGTCAACGTCAATCTATTACCTTGCTTATGGCTACCATGTTGCGCCCTGAGTTATTATTATTAGATGAACATACGGCAGCTCTTGATCCTAAGACAGCAGAAAATGTATTAAATCTTACTGATAAGTTAGTACAAGAGCATAACCTTACCACTCTTATGATTACTCATAATATGCGTGATGCTTTACGTTTTGGTAATCGATTAATTATGATGAATAATGGTCGAATTATCTTTGATGTACGAGGCGAAGAAAAGAAGAAATTGACGGTTCAAGATTTATTAGAACGCTTTGAAGTAGCCGGTGATACCGTGAGTGACCGCATGGTACTAGGGGCTAAATAGGATAGTCGATAGAATACTTGAATCAGATTCAAGTAGGTATTATCAGTTAAAGAGGATCGCAGAATTATATTCAAGTAGTAGAATTATATTCAAGTAATCCTTTACAAGTACTAGAATTATATTCAAGTAATCCTTTACAAGTACTAGTCTATATAGTATACTGATTGAGGTGCAAAGAGCACTATAACGCAAGCGAAGTATGCGAATCTCCAACGTTTACTTTGGCTTGACGAGGTTTTTATTTTTAGGAGGAAACAAAATGTTAACTACAGAAGCTAAACAAGCTATCATCAAAGAATTTGCTGTTCATGAAGGTGACACTGGGTCTCCAGAAGTACAAATTGCGATTTTAACTAACCGCATTTTATATCTTACTGAACATTTGAAGGAACACAAAAAAGATCATCACTCCCGTCGTGGTCTTTTAAAATTAGTTGGTCAACGTCGTAATATGCTTGACTACCTTCGTCGTAAAGATATTGAACGTTACCGTGCAATTCTTGAAAAATTAAACTTACGTAAATAATTGCGTAACTTAAAAGCGGCCTTGGCCGCTTTTTTTATATGTATTTTAGTATAGAGTAAGAAAAATAGAGACTTATTCTAATAAAAGTACGAAAAAGACTTTTATTTTATCCTATAATCCTTTACAATAAGATAGAATGTAAAAATTGTAGAAGAGTGATTCAGAGGAGGAATCGGAATGGAACAATTCCAAATGGACCTTGCAGGTCGTACCCTTACTATTGAAACAGGGGAACTTGCAAAACAAGCAGGCGGTGCAGCCTTAGTGCGTTATGGTGATACAGTAGTGTTAGTAACTGCTACAGCATCTAAAGAAGCAAAAGATATTGACTTCTTCCCATTGACCGTTGATTATGAAGAAAAAATGTATGCTGTAGGACGTATTCCTGGTGGCTTTGTAAAACGTGAAGGACGTCCGCCAGAAACGGCGATTCTTCATAGTCGTTTAATTGACCGTCCGATTCGCCCATTATTTGATAAAGGTTGCCGTAATGATGTACATGTATGTGCTACTGTACTGTCTGTAGACCAAGATAATGCCCCTGAAATTTGCGGCATGATTGGTGCTTCCGCAGCATTAGCGCTTTCTGATATTCCTTGGGCTGGCCCAATTGCCGGGGTTCGCATTGGCCGTGTTGGTGGCACTTTTGTGATTAACCCAACTGTAGCACAATTAGAAGCGAGTGATTTAAATGTAGTAGTTGCTGGTACTAAAGATGCTATTTTGATGGTTGAAGGTGGCGCTCAGGAAGTAGCTGAAGACGTATTGTTAGATGCTATCATGGCAGCTCATGAAGAAATTAAACGCATTGTAGCGTTCCAAGAAGAAATGGTAGCCGTAGCGGGCAAAGAAAAACGTGTATTGCCAACCCATGCGCTTAACGAAGAAATTTTAGCAGCTGTTAAAGAATATGCTCATGATGCATTAGATAAAGCTGTTCGTTGTGCTGATAAACAGCAACGTGATGCTCAACAAGATGAAGTATATGCTGATACAAAGGCTCATTTTGAAGAAATCTACCCAGACAATATGGCTGATGTTTCTATGGCTCTTGAAAAAATGACCAAAGAAATTGTGCGTCATATGATTACGGTAGAAAAAATTCGTCCTGATGGTCGTCAATTAGATGAAGTACGTCCAATTAGCGTTCGTGTTGGTGTATTGCCTCGGACTCATGGTTCTGGTTTATTTACTCGTGGCCAAACACAAGTACTTAATATCTGTACATTAGCTCCATTATCTGAAAAACAAACTATTGATGGTATTGGTATTGAAACAGAAAAACGCTACATTCATCATTATAATTTCCCATCTTATTCTGTAGGTGAAGCTCGTTCCTCTCGGGGGCCAGGTCGTCGTGAAATTGGTCATGGTGCTTTAGCGGAACGTGCTTTACTAGCTGTTTTACCAACAGAAGAAGAATTCCCATATGCTATGCGCTTAGTGTCTGAAGTATTGGAATCTAATGGTTCCAGCTCTATGGCGTCTGTATGTGGTAGTACCTTATCCTTAATGGATGCAGGGGTACCTATTAAAGCACCAGTAGCTGGTATTGCGATGGGTCTTGTTACACAAGGTGAACATTATACCATTTTGACAGATATTCAAGGCATGGAAGATGCTTTAGGGGATATGGACTTTAAAGTGGCTGGTACGGCAAAAGGTGTTACAGCTATCCAAATGGATATTAAAATTTCTGGTTTGTCCCGTGAAATCTTAAAAGAAGCATTAGAACAAGCTCATAAAGGTCGTATGCACATTATGGGTAAAATGTTAGCTGTTATTGAGGCTCCACGTGGCAATATGTCACCGTGGGCACCTCGCATTATTACAATGCATATTGATCCAGATAAGATTCGTGATGTTATTGGTCAAGGTGGTAAAGTAATTCGCAGCATTATTGAAGAAACGGGTGCCAAAATTGATATTGAAGATGATGGTACGATCTTTATTGCCGCTGTAGAAGAAGCATCTGCTAATAAAGCGATTGAAATTATTACTAATTTGACAAAAGAAGTAGAAGTAGGCGAAGTATACCTTGGTAAAGTAACACGCCTTATGAACTTTGGTGCTTTTGTTGAAGTATTACCTGGTAAAGAAGGGTTAGTACATATTTCTAAATTGGCTAAAGAGCGTGTAGAAAATGTAGAAGATGTTGTTAACGTAGGCGATGAAATTATGGTCAAAGTTATCGAAATTGATAAACAAGGTCGTATTAATTTGTCTCGTAAAGATTGTTTGAAATAAACTACCGATTGAAAGAGGAGTCGTTAGATGGATATACGTGGATTTGAAGTTGTCTCGCAGTATGATGATAAAGATATTGCATTACCTAGACGTAAAACAACGGAAAGTGCAGGGTATGATATTGAATGTGCCGAGGCTGTGACAATTAACCCTGGTGAAATGAAGTTAGTTGCTACAGGTCTTAAGGCCTTTATGAATTATGATGAATACTTGGCGATTCATATTCGTTCAAGTATGGCCATTAAGCGGCATCTCATGCTAGTAAATAGCACTGGGATTATTGACAGTGATTATTACAACAATGAAGAAAATGAAGGCCATATTTTAATTGCTCTTATTAATATGGGGCAAGAAGCAGTAAGTCTTGAAAAAGGTGAGCGAGTGGCGCAAGGTATTTTCTCTAAATATTTAATTACTAGTGATGATGATGCTACAGGTATTCGTACTGGTGGCATTGGTAGCACAGGTAATAATTAATTAAACAAATACTCCCAGAGTGAGTTCTGTTCTTATCTATTTTGCTTTATTGCATAAGTAATAAGAAATGAACATACTCTGAGGAGTATTTTTATTTTTCCTTTACCTTTGGTTGTAGTATGTTACAATAAATAGAGAATACCTTTCAATTTTGTAATTTTACAGTGTAGAGATTGTAAGTTTATTTAGTCGTAAATTGTTGTAAAATAGTGCTTGCGTTAACTTTTTATAACGTATAGGGCTTAGTAGGAGCGTATATATGAGTATACATAAAGAAAAACAAATATCTTCAGAAATGAAATTTGATGGGCGATTAATCAAAGTTACTTTTGATGTGGCGGAAGTAAATGGTAAAGAAGCCTGGCGTGAAGTTGTTCATCATCCGGGAGCCAGTGCCATTGTAGTTATTGATGAAAAAGGGCGCATTGTTATGGAACGTCAGTTCCGTTATGCGTTAGATTGTGGTTTATTAGAAATTCCTGCCGGTAAACTAGATAAAGGGGAAGATCCGCTGACTTGTGCTAAGCGTGAATTAGAAGAGGAAACAGGCTATAAAGCAGCAGAATGGATTTCTTTAGGACCTATTGCTACTAGCCCAGGTTTTTGTAATGAAATTATTCATTTGTTTATTGCTAAAGAGTTAAGCAAAGGGCAGACTCATTGGGATGAAGATGAGTATGTAGAGCTTGAATATTATACTTTAAACGAATTAATGGAAGCGATTCGTAACGAAGAAATTAAAGATGGCAAAACTTTGGCTGCTTTAGCATTAGCCATGCCCTATCTTAAATAACTGATAGTAGCAATAAGGCCTAATATTACATAATGTAAAGTAATAGAAAGTTGTAGTGACGTAAATAAGAATTGAGGCGTACTATGTTTAAACGAATAATTTTAATTGTCATGGACAGTGTTGGTATTGGTCACGCCGTAGATGCTAATTTATTTGGTGATGAAGGTGCTAATACTATTGGCCATATTGAAAAAGTCGGTGGGGTGTTACGTTGTCCTACGTTAAAACGTTTAGGTTTAGCAGAAATTTCTGATATTCAGCGTGATGAAGAACCCGTACAAGGGTTATTTGGTCGTCTTCATGAAAAGAGTAAAGGGAAAGATACGACTAGTGGTCATTGGGAATTATTAGGTCATCCTGTAGAGGTGCCATTTCCCACATTTTACGAAGGTTTTCCTAAGGAAGTGATGGATGCCTTTACGCGTGAAACCGGATATGGATATTTAGGTAATGAAGTGGCTTCTGGTACTGAAATTATAGAGCGTTTAGGAGCTGAGCATATAAAGACAGGCAAGCCTATTGTGTATACTTCAGCTGATTCAGTATTTCAAATTGCGGCACACGAAGATATTATTCCGTTAGAGGAGTTGTATCGCATTTGTAAGATTACTCGTGAAAAAGTATGTATTGGTGATTATTACGTGGGGCGTATTATTGCACGACCTTTTGTGGGTGAATTAGGTCATTTTAAGCGAACTGCTAATCGTCATGATTATAGTCGTATGCCAGAGAAAACCTTATATTGGGAAATTTTACAGCAGCATAAGCTACAAACTATTGGCGTTGGTAAAATTGGTGATATTTATGCTAATGTAGGTATTAGTGAATCCTATCCAACAAAATCGAATGCACATGGCATGAATGAAGCTGCTCGTTTATTAGGAGGTACTTTTAAAGAAGGCCTTATGATGATTAACTTAGTTGAGTTTGATAGCCTCTATGGCCATCGTCGTGATGTAATAGGCTATAAGCGCGCTTTGGAAGACTTTGATTACCAGTTAGGCGGTTTTATAGAATTATTACAGCCTGAGGATTTACTATTAATTACGGCAGATCATGGAAATGATCCTACATGGGCTGGCACAGATCATACTCGTGAATTAGTGCCCCTATTAGGTTATTGGAAGGGTTTACGTCGACCTGTTGCGTTAGGGGACCGTGATACTTTTGCTGATGTGGGGCAGACTATATTAGATAATTTTGGACTGGTTGGTCATATGGGCACAAGTTTTTTAGAATGTATTAAGGAGGCAAAATAGTATGAGTTGTACACATAATAAGAAAGAAATTCCTACGGATCCACAAGAAAGAGCACGCTATGATTGGGCAAAGCAGCAAACTGAAGTAGCTAAAGCACAAGGTATGGATAGTACAGAATTGCATGCTCTATTTAAATATATTATGGAGTTAGATGTAAACGCTGTGAGTCAATCTGGCACAGAGGAAGTGCATGCTGTATTTCGTCGCGCTTTAGGCCAAGCTACAACGGCGCTTGAAGCTGGTCAGCCAGTAGCTGTAGCGCTTAATTTATTCCGTTGCATTATGCATGGGGATTTGAAGAAATAATAAGAGTCGAAATGACAAAAGGAACTACGTCTCAGTTAATATTTGAGAGTAGTTCCTTTTTATATGCACAAATTAAAAAAAGCGCCGTAACTAGGTTACAACGCTTTTAGTGCCTTAGAATTATAAAGCATTCACTTTAGCAGCCAAGTTGGATTTTTTACGAGCTGCTGTGTTTTTATGAAGAACGCCTTTGGAGGCTGCTTTATCAATTACGCTAGTAGCTTGAACAAGTGCTTTTTTAGCATCTTCTACTGCGCCAGCTTCTACAGCTTCAACCGTTTTGCGTGTAGCTGTACGAATTTGAGATTTCACAGCGGAGTTTTTCGCACGACGTTCAGCGTCTGTTTTTACGCTTCTAATACTGGATTTGATATTTGGCAATTGAGTCACCTCCTTATGATTACAATAATATACCTGAATAATTATAGCATAGAGCGTATGGTTGTGCAATACCTTTGAAGGATTAGTTTTGTTATATATTTGTGATATAATAGTTTAAGATATAATAGACAGGAAAGTTTTCATACAGTATAGTTCCTATCCGTGAGAGGTGTTTTATGAAAAAATTAATGATTATAGATGGTAGTAGCTTGTTATACCGTGCTTTTTTTGCATTGCCACCCCTTAGCAATGCCCTAGGTGTACCAACGAATGCGGTGTATGGCTTTTTAACAATGCTTGTGAAATTATATAATGATTTACAACCTGATTATGTAGCGGTTGCCTTTGATAAAGGGAAAGAAACATTTCGTACAGAACTATATGCTGATTATAAAGGGAATCGGCCTAATGCGCCAGATGATTTACGTCCTCAATTTGGACTTATTCGTGAAGTACTAGAAGCTTTAGGAATTTCAGTTATCGAGCAAGAAGGCTATGAAGGGGACGATATTATTGGCTCCTTGAGTAAAAAATTAGGCAGTAAGGATACAGCTGTATATATTATTACTGGGGATCGGGATAGTTTACAACTTGTGGATGAGCATAGTACTGTGTATTTAACGAAAAAAGGGATTAGTGATATGCTCGAAGTGCGTCCTGATACAATGGCTGATGAATATGGTTATGGTCCAGAGCAAGTAATTGATATGAAAGCCCTTATGGGTGATAGTTCAGATAATATTCCAGGGGTGCCAGGTGTTGGTGAAAAAACGGCTCTTAAATTGCTAACTGAATATGGCACATTGGAAGGTGTGTATGAAAATATTGATGGCATTAAAGGTAAGTTAAAAGAAAAACTATCAGATAATAAAGAGCTGGCCTTTTTATCTCGTACATTAGCAACGATTAAAACTGACATGGATTTAGACTATACGCTAGAGGATTTTGTAACAGCGGCTCATGAAACAGAAATTGTGCCTTTGTTTGATCGATTAGGTTTTCATAATGTAACGCCACGTCTTATTAAAGCCATGGGGATTACAGCACCAGCACCATCTGATAGTGAGTCTTTATTTGCCGCTTTTGCAGATTCACCGATAGATACAAAAGAAACAGTGACTACTTTAGGGGAAACTGAAGTAAGTGCTGATTTTTATACAAATAAGGTATTAGCATTTCATTTAAAAACAGCTGGTAGCCATCCATTTAGAACGATTGATACAGTCTATGTAAGTAATGGTGAAGCAGTTGCTAAATTAGATGGTAGTACAGAAGCAATAAAAGAATTAGTGGCTTCTATGTTACAAAAGGCGGCTGGCATTGTAACGGAAGATGCTAAACTTCTTATGGAGGTAACGGGTGAAACGACACCAGGCCCGCTTGATTTATTTGATACATCTAAAGAGCCTCGAGTTTGGGATATAACCTTAATGGCCTATTTAGCAGATCCAACGCGCACTAACTATGGTATCTCTTATTTATGTGAACGTTTTGGTGCGCCTGTAGTACCTGCAAGTGGTGATGATGTAGAGTTTGTAGCTACTGTAAACGCTTTAGTCGATATGAAGTCCGTAGCTGTTGAAGTATTAACTGATAATGGCCTTTGGGATTTATATAAAACTATTGAATTGCCATTAATTCGTACATTATTGGTGATGGAAAAAAATGGCATTTATATTGACAAAGCGGCGTTAGAAGAAACGCAAGCACTCTTTGAAAAAGAAGCGGATGAACTTCGTGAGGCGATTTACAAAGAAGCGGGTGAAGAATTTAATATTAATTCACCTAAACAGCTAGGGGTTATTTTATTTGAAAAACTAAATTTGCCAGTTATTAAAAAGACAAAAACTGGATATTCTACCAATGCAGAAGTATTGGATTTATTGCGTAATGATCATCCTATTATTGAACTAATATTAAAATATCGTACAGTAGTTAAGTTGATTTCCACGTACTTAGAAGGCTTAAAACCACTGATTAATACTAAGACGGAACGTATTCATAGTACCTTTAATCAGATGGTTACAGCGACAGGTCGTTTAAGTAGTTCTGATCCTAATTTACAAAATATTCCTGTCCGTTCTGAAAAAGGCCGTGAAATTCGTGCGTTATTCTTGCCTGGTGAAGGCTATGACACTTTGGTAAGCGCTGACTACTCTCAAATTGAATTGCGAATCTTGGCCCATTTGTCAGAAGACCCTGCACTCATTAAAGCCTTTTTAGATGGTGAGGATATTCATCGTTTTACAGCCGCTGAAGTATTAGGCAAGTCTATTGAGGAGGTAACGCCTACAGAGCGTTCTCATGCAAAGGCTGTCAACTTTGGGATTATTTATGGTATCAGTGATTTTGGTCTATCCCGCGATTTAGGTATTACCCGAGGGGAAGCCAAAGAATATATTGACTTATATTTTAGTCGTTATCCAAAAGTTAAAGAATATATGGATGCTATGGTAGCGGAGGCTCATGAAACGGGGTCAGTACGTACTATGTTTGGCCGCGTACGAGCATTACCAGATATTAATAGTCGTAATTTTAATCGTTGTTCTTTTGCAGAACGTACTGCTATGAATACGCCTATTCAAGGTAGTGCAGCAGATATTATTAAATTGGCTATGAATCAAGTGGCACAGCGATTAGAAGCGGAGAAGCTCACATCTCGTTTACTTTTACAAGTACATGATGAATTAGTATTAGAAGTAGTAAAAGCAGAAGAAGCCATTGTAGAAACCTTATTAGCAGATATTATGGACAGCGTGGTAGAATTGGTTGTACCACTTATTGTGGATGTACATAGTGCTACGAATTGGGCGGATGTAAAATAATAGAGTAGATGTAAAATAATAGAGTATACGTGTTATAGATTATAAGCTAGTGAAAGAAGTAGGGTGATAGGATGCCAGAGTTACCAGAGGTAGAATTAATAAAGCGATATATTCACGAACATACAGCAGGTAAGACTGTGGCGTCCGTAGAGTCTTTGCTGCCCCGTATGTGGCGAAATTGTCCAGCGCCTATGGCAGAAGAACTTATAGTAGGACAGACCATTGAAGCAGTAAAACGGCGAGGTAAATATCTTATTATTACCTTTCAAAATACTTCTTTACAGCTTATTATTCATTTAAAGCTTACAGGGCGTTTAATCTTTAGACCTCAAGCTGAAATAGAACGATTTGATCGTATCTTATTTCATTTTACTGATGGCACTCTACTAGCCTATGGCGATGTGCGTACTTTAGGGGCTTTATATATTTTCGAATCCCCTAAGCAAATTGATTTAAAAGCTTATTTACATATGGGACTGGAGCCCTTGAGTCAATCCTTTACGAGTGGTAAACTATATGAGTTAACACGCCGTAGCAGTATGCCTATTAAACCTTTTCTATTAGGGCAACAGTATGTAGCGGGCATCGGCAATATTTATGCAGATGAAGCACTATTTTTAGCGCATGTATTACCTACACGGCCGGCAGATTCACTTACTGAAAAGGAAGTGAAAGCCTTACATCGGGCGTTACGAAAAGTATTGCGTGATAGTTTAGCGCGTGGTGGCACTAGTTTCAGAGATTATAAAAATGGTGCTGGTAATAAAGGACAAAATCAAGACTATTTGCTTGTGTATGGTCGTGGTGGCAAACCTTGTTTAGTTTGTAAACGACCATTACAAGATATGACATTACGTGGCCGCCATACTGTATTTTGTGGCCATTGTCAAAAATAAAATTAGTAGGTATAGTATATTTCTGTTAGTGAATATTTTTAGTATTAATTAGTATGACTGTCAGTACATAATATGACTTAGTATAGATATGGTGGCAGAATTATATAATAATTAATCTTCACAGTAGGAGATTGTATGTATAAAATTGGATTAACTGGTGGTATTGCATCTGGTAAGAGTACTGTTTCAGAATGGTTAGCCCAAAAAGGGGCGCCTATTATTGATGCTGATGTAGTGGCTCGTGAAGTCGTAGAACCTGGTACAGCTGGTTTAGCAGAATTAGTGGCTCATTTTGGCCCCAGCATATTACAAGGGGATGGCACCTTAGATCGGCCTAAATTAGGGGCTATTATATTTAATAATGAAGAGAAACGGCGTGAGTTAAATCAAATTTTACATCGCTATATTCATGAACGAATTGAAGAGTTAGCAAGTGAGTTTGCTAACGCGGGCCATGAAGCGGCTATTTATGATATTCCTTTACTTATTGAAACAAATTGGTATAAGGATATGGATGAAGTATGGCTAGTATCATTGGAGCCAGATGTGCAAAAAGATAGATTAATGGCTCGTAATGGATTTACGGAAGCTGAAGCGAAGGCTCGGATTGCTAGTCAGATGCCATTAGCTGATAAAAAGGCATATAGTCATGTAATAATTGATAATAATGGAACGTTAGAAGATTTAATGACTCAGCTAGCAGATTTATGGCAAGCGAAAGGTCATTTATTTGCTAAGGAGGATTCATGAGAGGCTCTACATTTTTTGCCTGGTGTATGGTCATTTTAGGAGGATATTACTTTTGGGTAGGTGAGCCATATTTAGCGCGCACCTATGCATATCCTTTAGAACATAGTGAACTTGTATACGCTGCAGCACAAGAAAATAAGGTGCCTTATTCCTTAGTGGCTGGTGTTATATTAGCAGAAAGTAAGTTTAATGAACATGCTGAATCAGCACCAGGTGCTTTAGGTTTAATGCAACTTATGCCAGAAACAGCCCATTGGATTGCTGAACAACGTAATGAAGCTAAATTAACAGATAGTGATATTCGCGAGCCGGCAACTAATATTAAGTTAGGGACATGGTATTTAGCGTATTTATTAGACGAGTTTAAAGGCAATAAAGTATTAGCGCTGGCTGCTTATAATGCAGGGCGTGGGCATGTGGAAGAGTGGATGACTCAATATGGTTGGAATTCTGATTTTGATACCATTGATGAAATTCCGTTCCCTGAAACGCGTGAATATGTGGCTACTGTGCTTAAGAATCAAGAGCATTATGAATCTCTTTATTCCGTGAAACGAGATTAGTATGCCATAGACTCTAATAGATATTTTTCATCTATTAAATCGTTAAGAAAGGACGTTCTCTTAATGGCTGATATAATAGCAGAGTGTAAAGATAGAATATATGATTTTTCATGGCTTCCTACTACTATTGGAGATTTCACATTAGTAGTGGATATAGCGGAAGATGAAGTCTTAGGTTTTCGTTTTTTTCACTATGAAAATCCTTTAGGCTGGCGTTGGGAAGCTGTATATGATAAAGAGGTCAATGATTTTACTGTTCATGTGGTTATGCCTTTATTTTCCTTTGTAGACATTAACTTTGTTTGCAACACTTGGGGTGAATTTGAGGCCGTATTACGTGAACGTGGGATAGACGGTATTACTAAGCGTTTGGTAGAACCGCAGCAAATGTTCACTTATGCGTATAAGCAAAAAGGCTTAGTTGATTGGGTCTATGATTCTGTATTACCTGAATCCATAGGCAGTTTTACTCGAGATATTGCGCCCAGTAATGGAATTTGTATGATTAATGGTTCTTTTATTATTGCTGAGTATTGTAAGTCTCAGGAGTCGTCGGGACTGCTCCTTTTCTATAATGTACTACGCGATGAATTCTTTGTAGAGTTGCGTCGTCATAATTATCCAGAAATTAATCACGATTTTGATGCGGTAACAATTCCAGAATTGGAAGAAAAATTGACAACACAATTAGAGCGTGTTTTAATCGACTTGGAAAATCGTTTGTAGTATTTGTGTTTTTGCAGTGTTCATGATATAATATACGTGATTTGATATAAGCTTTTTTAGAAGAGTGGGCCTTGGCTCACTCTTTACTTTATAGTAAAAACTCTATGCAAGTGATACGCATAGCCATGGATAACAAGTGTTACATCATATTAAAGGAGGCGATGACCATGAAAAGAGAAGCCGTCGAAGAGTTTGTGTCCTCTATTGTGGAAGGTATTGTAGAAGGTACTGATATGGAATTAGTAGATGTGGAATACGTTCGTGAACGAGATTGGTATTTGCGCGTTTACTTAGATAAGCCAGGCGGAGTTGACCTTGATGACTGTCAGCTAGTTAGTGAAAAGTTGAGCGAAGTACTGGACGCAAAAGATCCCATTAAAGAGAATTATTTGTTAGAAGTATCTTCTCCAGGACTTGATCGAGTGCTTAAAAAGGACAAAGATTTTGTACGCTATAATGGCGCCGATGTTGATGTACAACTATTTAAGCCAGTGGATGGGAAAAAACAATATACTGGTGCATTAGCTGGGTTTACGGATACGACAATTACCATTATGGTAGGTGAAACGTCGATTGAATTAGAACGTAGTGCGATTGCTCAGATTCGATTGCATTTTGAATTTTAAAACTAATAGGATATTGGAGGAATAATCAGTGAGTCAAGAATTAGTACAGGCAGTTATGGTGTTAACAAAGCAGAAGGGTGTTTCACCAGAAGTGGTGTTTGAGTCCTTAGAGGCATCATTATTGCAGGCTTATCGTAAAGAACCAGGCTCTAATCAGGAAGCATATGTAGAATTAAATCGTGAAACCGGTGAATATAAAGTATTTGCTAAGAAAACTGTAGTAGCTGAAGTAGCAGATCCTGAAAAAGAAATTGCTTTAGTTGAGGCACAACAAAAAGATATGCGCTTTGAAGTAGGCGATATTGTTGAAGTAGATGTGACGCCTAAAAACTTTGGTCGTAGCGCGGCTCATACAGCAAAACAAATGTTAATTCAACGTTTAAAAGAAGCAGAACGCAGCATTGTTTACGAAGAATATTTCAGCCGTGAAGGCGATATTATTACAGGTCTTGTTCAGCGCGTTGAAGGGCGTAATGTATTTGTCGACTTAGGTAAAACGGAAGCTATTTTACCACCAGCTGAACAAATTCCAACGGAAACATATAAAGCAGGCGATCGTATCAAATGCTATATTGTGGAAGTTAAGAAAACGACTAAAGGGCCACAGATTATGATTAGCCGTACACATCCTGGATTATTAAAGCGCTTATTTGAATTGGAAGTGCCTGAAATTTATGAGGGCGTTATTGAACTTAAATCAGTAGCTCGTGAGCCAGGAATGCGTTCTAAGATCGCTGTAGTGTCTCGTGATGAAACAATTGATGCTGTAGGCGCTTGTGTGGGTCCTAAAGGTCAGCGCGTTCAGAATATTGTGGATGAACTACATGATGAGAAAATTGATATTGTAAAATGGGATGAAGATCCAGCTATTTATATTGCAAACTCTTTAAGTCCGGCTAAGGTTATTTCTGTAGAGGTGGATGAAGAAGAGAAAACATCTCGCGTTGTAGTGCCTGATTATCAATTATCATTGGCCATTGGCAAAGCAGGGCAAAATGCTCGATTAGCAGCTAAATTGACTAATTGGAAGATTGATATTAAGAGTGAAACTCAAGCTGATACAGAAGAACCAAGTACAGCTGACTCCTCCGAATTTATCCTAACAGAGGATGGTGAGGCTTAATGAAGAAGAAATCACCACCAATGCGCATTTGTGTAGGTTGTGGCGAACTTCGAAATAAGAAAGACATGTTGCGCATTGTAGCATCTCCAGAAGGGGTTATCACTATCGACCGGACGGGGAAGGCCGCAGGTCGTGGCGCTTATATAGAGCCAAAGACAGACTGCTTTGAAACAGCCTATAAGGCTAAGCGCTTAGAGCGTTCTTTGAAACGTGCTGTTTCTGCAGATATATATGAAAATTTACGAGCTGAATTATTTCCAACTAAGGAATAAACGGGCTTATGGATAGTATTAAACTTAAAAACTTATTAGGCATGGCACAGAGGGCCGGTAAATTATTATCAGGCGACTTTGTAGCAGAAAAAGCTATCAAACGAGGGAATATCCCATTGGCTATATTAGCTTTAGATTGTGCAAAAAATAATGCTGAAAAATATAATTGGCTAGCTCAACAGCATAAGGTTCCTTTACGTGAGGTATTAACAAAGGCTGAATTAGGGCAAGCTATCGGAAAAGAACAACGAGCTATTGTTCTCGTTAATGACGCGGGATTTGCCAAAGCAATGCTCAAGGAAATAGATAATTGATTAAGGGGGCATGTAGATGTCAAAAAAAAGAATACGTGATTTAAGTAAAGAACTAAATGTAGAAAATAAACGAATTATAGATTTCTTAAGCCGCAATGGTTATGAATCAAAAACGCCAGCTAGTGGTTTAGATGAAGCCGGTGTAGCTTTAGTAGAAAAGCATTTTAAGAAAGCAGATACTTCTGTACCTAAAAAAGTAGAAGCTGCTACGAAAGTTGAAGCCCCTAAAGCTGAAGCACCTAAAACTAATTCAAAACCAGCTCATAAAACAGCAGAGCAGCCTAAGAAGCAGGATACTCATAAAGCTGCAGGTCATAAAACAGATGGTCAGAAACCAGAGAACCGTAAAGTAGCTGGTCAAACTCACAAAGGGTCTGAGCATAAGCAAGAGTCTCGCAATCAGAAACCAGCTAATAAAACTAATCAAGCTGGCCAACGTCAAGATAATCGCAATGACAATAAAGGGCAAGATCGCAATAATACTCGTCATGCGGATAAGAAGAACGAAACAAATAATCGCAATGACCGTAACGAACGTCCTAATGATCGGAAAAATAATCGTGATACCCGTGATAATCGCAATAATAAAGATGCTCGTAGCAATCGTGATGGCAATAATAACAATGATCGTCGCAATAAAAAAGATAAAAAGAATCGCAATGGTAACCGCCCGCAGTCTTTATTATCTACCTCTTTGGCAAAAAGCAAGAATCGCGTAAAACAGCGTAATGAACAAAATCGCCAACATAAAGAAGAAGAAAAACGTAAAGCAGAAGCAATGATTGCTACTCACATTGAAATTGGCCAAACATTAACAGTTAAAGAATTGGCTGAAACTATGGGCCGCGAAGTGAGTGAAATCATTAAAAAACTTATGCTTTTAGGTGTAATGGCGACAATCAATCAAGAAATTGATTTCGAAACGGCTGCTATTGTAGCAGAAGAGTTTGGTGTTAATGTTTCTGAAGCTGCACCAGAAGAAGATCCTACTGAAATTCGTGAAATTGAAGATTCTCCAGAAAGCTTACAACCTCGTCCAGCCGTTGTTACTATTATGGGTCATGTTGACCATGGTAAAACCTCCTTATTGGATGTAATCCGTCAGACTAATGTAACGGCTTCGGAAGCTGGTGGTATTACGCAGCATATCGGTGCGTATATGGTTCGCTATAAAGGGAATAAGATTACCTTCTTAGATACACCTGGCCATGAAGCATTTACAGCTATGCGTTTGCGTGGTGCTCAGTCAACAGATATTGCTGTATTAGTAGTAGCTGCCGATGATGGTGTTATGCCACAAACTATTGAAGCGATTAACCATGCTAAATCCGCTAATGTGCCTATTATTGTAGCGATTAATAAAATGGATAAACCAGGTGCTAACCCTGACCATGTAAAACAGCAATTAGCTGAACATGGTTTAATCCCAGAAGAATGGGGTGGCGATATCATAATGGTGCCTGTATCGGCTAAACAACGTCAAGGTATTGATGATTTATTAGAAAATATCTTGCTTGTTGCAGAAGTGATGGAATTAAAAGCTAATCCAAATCGTAATGCTCAAGGCGTGGTTATTGAAGCCAAGTTAGATAAAGGCCGTGGTCCTGTATGTACAGTATTAGTACAAAAAGGTAGCTTGCGTGTAGGTGACAATATCATTGCTGGCGTTGCTTATGGTAAAGTCCGTGCTATGACCAATGAACGAGGCGAAAAAGTTAAAGTAGCCCGCCCATCTATGCCAGTAGAAGTACTAGGTCTTTCTGATGTGCCACAAGCTGGTGAAATCATGGATGCCGTTGATGATAACGAAGCACGTACTATTGCAGAAAAACGTGTGGAAAAACAACGTATTGCTGAATTAGGGGCTACGCATAAAGTAACCTTAGATGATATTTTCAACCAAATTCAACAAGGTGAATTAAAAGATTTAAATATTATTATTAAAGCTGACGTACAAGGTTCTGTAGAAGCATTACGCCAGTCCTTAGAAGCTATTAAAAACCCAGAAGTGCGCATTGTTATTGTTCATGCGGCTGTAGGTGCTATTAATGAATCTGACGTAATGTTAGCTTCTGCTTCTAATGCAATTATTATTGGCTTTAATGTACGTCCAGATGCTGTGGTTCGTAAAGCCGCTGAGAAAGAAAGCGTAGATCTTCGTACATATCGCGTTATTTATGATGCTATTAATGACGTAGAAAGCGCTATGCGTGGTATGTTAACACCAGAATTTAAAGAAGTAATTCTTGGTCGTGCTGAAGTACGACAAGTAATTTCTACACCAAAAGCAATTGTTGCTGGTTCTTATATTACAGAAGGTAAGATTACGAATAAATCTGAAATTCGTTTAATTCGTGATGGTGTAGTTGTTCATGAAGGGGAAGTTGATTCCTTACGTCGCTTTAAAGATGAAGTAAAAGAAGTGAAGAGTGGTTTTGAATGTGGTATTTCCATTGAGCGTTACCGTGATATTAAAGAAGGCGACGTAATTGAAGCCTTCACAATGGAAGAAATTGCGCCACAGATTTAGGAGGCCTCAATGAGCGACGTACGTGTACGTAAATTACAAGAATTTATAAAACAAGAAGTGAGTAGCATGTTGATGCGTGGTCTTAAAGACCCACGCATCGGCTTTGTCACTGTTACTGATGTAGAAGTGACGGGGGACTTACGACAAGCAACTATTTATGTAAGTTTATTTGGTAAAGATGAAGAAAAAAAGGCTTCTTTGCAGGCTTTACGGCATGCAGCTGGTCATGTACGTAGCGAATTAGGTAAAGTATTACGTCTCCGCTATGTACCTGAAATTTCTTTTGATGCCGATACATCTTTAGATTATAGTATGCATATTGAGTCCTTGTTACAAGATATAAAAAAGGATGAAGACAATGGCAGCCATAACTAAAGAACAGTTAAAAGTTGCATTAGATGATGCACAGCATATTATTTTAACCGTTCATGTTCATCCAGATGGAGATGCTATTGGCTCCATGGTAGCCTTTTATGAAGCACTCACTAATGAAGGCAAAAACGTTACTATGGTAGTCGATGATATAGTGCCTGCTAAATACAGCTTTTTAGCACATAGCGATAAAATTAAGCAGCCTAAGGAAATGACTACTTGGGATGCAGATATGTTATTAGTGCTCGATGCCAGTACGTTTGAGCGTATTGGTGAAGTTGGTACTTATTGTAAAGCACCTATTTATAATATTGATCATCACATTTCTAATAGCCAATTTGCTGAGGCTTTATTCCTCTGTCCTGACTTTGCTGCTACTGGTGAAATTTTAGCTTATCTGTGTGATAGCTGGGGCTGGAAGATTACTGCGTCTATGGCCAATGCTTTATATATGGCGATTGCCACAGATTGTGGGTTCTTCCGCTTTAGTAACACTACGGAGCAAACCTTAAAAATGGGGGCTCTTTGCGTAGCTTGTGGGGCACAGCCTAATATTGTTTCAGAACATGTAGAAGTGACTACCATAGCGCGCATTGAAGTTATGAAAGAAGCCTTACAGACTATTCAGTTTTTTAAGGATGGAAAAGTCGCAGTTATTGCCCTTGATGAAGCATTAATGGCTAAAGTAGGGGATGATACAGATGGTTATGTTGATTTGATTCGTAATGTTGATACAGTTGATGTAGCTATTTTATTAAAAGCTGTAAATAAAAAAACGACACGGGTAAGTTTACGTGCCAAAGAAACTGATGTAAATGCTATTGCTAGCCAATTTGGTGGTGGTGGCCATGTAAAAGCTGCTGGCTGTACGATTCAGGCAGATATAGCTGGTGCGATAGCACAACTAATAGCGGTGATTCATTAATGGATGGCGTATTTCCGTTTTTGAAACCACCAGGGATCACGAGTCATGATGCTGTAGGCATTTGTCGACGTATTCTAAAAGAGCGTCGTATTGGTCATAGTGGGACATTAGATCCATTGGCCTATGGTGTATTACCTATTTTCGTAGGTAAAGCTACGCGTATTATAGAATATACTGAAAATGTAGCTAAAACCTATGTAGCAGAATGTCGCTTTGGTTATGGTACTGATACTGAAGATAGTACAGGCATACCTTTGCAGGAGGAAGTCGTGCCCAACGATGTGCCGTCTTGGCAAAGATTGGAAGATGTGATTCATTCTTTTATTGGTGAGAAAAGTCAGCAACCTTCAATATATTCGGCAATAAAAGTCAATGGTCGTCGTGCCTATGAATTGGCTCGTGAAGGGGTTGCGTTTACGCTGCCCAGTCGCACTATTACTATTTATGAATGCCAATTATTAGCCTATGCGTATCCTTATTTTACAATACGAGTAACTTGTTCGGCAGGTACTTATATTAGAGCTTTATTACGTGATATTACAACAGCCATAGGTATTCCAGGAACTATGACACAACTAGCTCGTACTGCTGTTGGTGCTTATACAATAGAGCAAGCTATTACAGCGGAGGAATTGCTAGAGCGTGGGGAGACCTGTGTTTTGCCTACAGAGTCGGCATTAAGTCATATGCCTATAGTTCAGGTATCTGAAGCTGGTTTATTAGCGTTAAAACAAGGCAAGCAATGGCCTTATGAAGCTATTGCCAATTTTGAAGGGGTAGCACAACAATTATATTGTGCCTATAGCTCAAATGGTTTCTTTGGTATAGTAGAGGGTACGGAAAGTACCTTAAAAGTAGTAAAAAATATTTTTTTATAGGAATTGATGTATGAAGATTTTAACGTCCTTTGCAGAGTTACAACAATTAAACACTAATATTGTCTATGCATTAGGTACCTTTGATGGCCTTCATCGTGGTCATCAATCGGTAATACAGCGTGCTGTAGCTGAAGCAAAGGCGGCGAAGGCTAGTACGGTAGTGGTGACCTTTGATCATCACCCTTTGCATATTTTAAATCCATCTCGTTGTCCGACCATGCTTTTACAGGCTGTGTTGAAAGGTGAAATTTTACACGACCTTGGTGTTGATTATGTATTGTGTTTGCCAATGACTAAAGAATTATTAGCTATACCGGCTGAGGAATTTGTAGTAGCCTTGACGGCTCATAATAATGTGATTGCTTTTGTAGTAGGACAAAATTTTACATTTGGTGCTGGCGGCAAAGGAACGCCTGCTTTAATTCAACAGTTATTACAAGATAGACCGATTGTTGTACACGCGCTGTCATTAGCACAATGCCAAGAAGTACAAGAACATGTATCCAGTACATTAATTCGACAAGCTGTTCGTAAAGGGGATTTAGCCTTTGCTAAAGCCTTATTGGGCAGACCCTACATGTTTCGTGGAGTAGTAATTGAAGGGGATCAGCGTGGGCGCACCTTAGGGTTTCCTACACTGAATTTCTTATTTCCTAAAGAACTTACCTTGCCACCTGATGGAGTATATGTGAATCGTGTATTTCTTGATGGTCAATGGTATGAAGGAGTAGGGAACTTAGGAGATAATCCAACCTTTGAAAATCAATATCACCGTTTTGAGGTTCATCTTTTTGATTTTAATCAAATGGTATATGGCCATGAAGCAACGGTTGAATTTTGGCAATTATTGCGTCCAGAACAGCGGTTTAATTCCTTAGATGAATTAATTGGTCAGATGAAGATTGATGAACAGCAGGCTAAGGAGTTCTTTAAAAATAAATAAAACGACTTCATTACTTATAAGGGTAATATTATTTCTGAAAGTAATGAAAAAGCAGTTAAGCGTCTGTTAAAGAATTGAATCTTTACAGGCGCTTTTGATTTTTATCATAAAAAAATCTTATAAAGTGCATAATAAAATATGTCCATTCTTTATACACAGTTGTATATTTTTAGTTGACATTTACCTATGATAAGAGTATGATAAAAACTACAATAATTTAAGGAGGTTATCATTATGGCTATACGTTTTTCAGATGCAGTTAATGCAATTAAGCACTCAGATACAGGAGATATTTTAAAGCTTATTGCGCAGCCAGATATGATTTCATTTGCTGGAGGGTTGCCAGCGGAAGAATCATTTCCAGCTGAAGAGATTAGAAAGGCTACGGAAATCGTCTTAAATGGTGATGCTGGTAAAGCCTTGCAGTATGGCCCTTCACTTGGTTATGAACCTCTTAGGGACAGTATTGCAAAGCGTATGAATCGCATTGTTAAAACTAATTTTACTAAAGACAATATTTTAATTACTTGTGGCTCGCAACAGGGATTAGATATGTTATGTCGCTTATTCTGCAATACAGGTGATACTGTACTTGTGGAAAAACCATCTTATTTAGGGGCTATTACCGCTTTTAATTTAAGTGGGGTTAATTATGTTGAAATTCCAGGCGATGGACAAGGTATGATTATTTCGGAGCTACGTAAAGCTTTGGAAACACATACGGTACGTTTAATTTATGTGGTAACAGATTTTCAGAACCCAACTGGCATTACTTGGTCGCGTGAACGACGGGAAGAATTCATGAAAGTTGTGGATGAATTTGAAGTACCCGTTATTGAAGATAATCCATATGGTGAACTTCGTTATGAAGGGGAGTATTTACCATCTCTTAATACCTTTGATACGAAGGGCTTAGTTTGTTCTTTGGGGACTTTTTCAAAAACGTTCGCTCCTGGTTTCCGCTTAGGCTGGATTGCGGGGAATCCATTATTTATTGAAAAGTGTGACTTGTTAAAACAAAATATGGATTTATCTACAGCACCATTTTCACAACGTATTTGCGAAGCTTGGTTACAAAATTTTGATTTTGATGCTCATGTACAAAGTATTATAAAATTATATCGCTCTCGTCGTGATGCTATGTTACAAGCCATTGATGAATTCTTTCCTAAGGAGGTCACTCACACCTATCCAGAAGGAGGCTTATTCATTTGGTGTACGTTGCCAGAGCATTTAAAATCCCGTGATATTTTACAGCAATGTATCGAGCGTAAAGTTGCCTTTGTTCCTGGGGAAGCTTTCTTTACATCAGAAGGTAATACGAATTTCTTCCGCTTAAATTATTCTTGTAATGATGAAGCGACTATTCGTGATGGTATTAAGCGAATTGCTGATGTTTTGAATGAGAATTTAAATAAATAGGTTTACCTTAAAGCTGTAGCAAATAATTGTTAATGACCTTTACAGAGTCCATGAGGATATGCGTAAGGGTCATTTTATTTTGCCTTGTTAGGAAATTCCCTCTTAATGCTACAAGAAAATTAGGGAATATGGTAAAATATAAGGGCATGAGAAGATACAAATGTTCTTCTCTATTAATGGTACCGTATAGCTATGTAGGAGCGAGGTAAGTATGAATTTACAAGAAGCACGTCAAAAAATTGATGCTATAGATAAAGAATTAGTTAAAACCTTTGAAGAACGTTTACAGGTTATTTTAGAGATTGCTCGTATAAAAGAAGCTGAAAATATTAGTATATATGAGCCTCAAAGAGAACAAGAAGTGTTGGCTAAGACATTAAGCTATGTAGAAGCTAGTGATCTAAAAGGATATGTTAATCAATTTGTAGAATCGATTTTAGATATTAGCAAAACTTGTCAGAAACAGCATATGCAACAACATATTTTCTTGATTGGTATGCCAGGCGCTGGTAAGACAACAGTAGGTAAAGCATTAGCTCAACATCAAGGAATGGAATTTTATGATTTGGATGCTGTTATCCAAGAAAAGACAGGTAAGTCCATTCAAAATATCATTATCTATGATGGCGAAGATGCTTTCCGTAAAGATGAATTTGAAGCCATTACTGATATTGTAAATCATAAGATGCCAGCTGTTATCGCTACTGGTGGTGGCACCGTATTATCTGAAGACACTGTTAATTTAATGCGTGAATCTGGCTTTGTAGTGTTTATTCATCGTGATGTAACTCAAATTCTTGATGATTTAGACATGGAAATTCGTCCTTTATTAAAAGAAAGCATTGAATATATTTTCCGTTTATATGAAGAGCGATATCCTTTATATGAGAAAGTTTGCCATGTAAAGGTACAAAATGCGAGTACAATTGCTGATTCCGTAGAGGAAATTGTAGCAGCATTGCCTAATGTGGTACGGTAATGGAAACAATTCGGGGCATTGTGCAACGATTAATTTATCACAATGAAACAAATTCCTATTGTGTATTTCTTATAGAAGATTATAATGAAGAACGAATCGTTTGTACTGCTAATTTAGAAGCTCCTAAAGAAGGGGACGATTTAGAATTAACCGGTCGTTATATTACCCATAAAAAATATGGTCGCCAATTTGAAACCAATACAATTGAACGACTAAAACCTGATACTTTGTATGGGGCCAAACAGTATTTAATTAACTTAGGTGTACGTGGCCTAGGCGAGAAGTCAATTGACAAGATTGTAGCGTATTTTGATGAAGCATTACTCGAGGTACTGCGAGCTGAGGATCCTGTAGAATTATTAGCTGTTCCTGGTTTGCGAAAAAGTGTAAAGGACGACTTGTATAATTCGTTGCGCGGCGAAGGTGTTTTGCAAGAAATTAATCGATTTTTAGAAGGGGCAGGCCTCAGTTCACGCTGGAGCCGTACATTGTATACTACCTATGGCGGTGCAGCCATACAAGTATTAGAAGATAATCCATTTAGATTAATGGATATTGATAGTACAATTTCTTTTTCTATGGCAGATACTTTACGATCAGCCCTTGATGTAGCACCTGATGATGAGCGACGAATTGAAGCTGCCGTTATCTATACGTTACGTAATATTAGTGATAATGGACATAGTTGTATGCCAGTAGATGAATTAATTGGCCTAGTCTTTGATATGTTAAGTGGTTATGCGGAAGAAACTGCTGCCCGCATTGAAGAATTGTTAGAGTATGGGCAAATTATTGGTGTAGAACATGAGGGATTACTGTATGTATATAGTCCTAATATTTATCATGCTGAGTCAGAAGCTGCCTATTTGACGCAACAATTAATGGCTGATGGGGCTGTTATTTCTTTGGACCTAACAAGTTTTATTGAGCAATTTGAGTTGCATAAGCAAATTCAATTAGGTGATGCTCAAAAAGAAGCTATTCAATTGGCGCTTCAAAATAAAATGGCACTGATTACGGGGGGGCCAGGTACAGGCAAAACGACGATTATACAGGCGCTTGTAGAAGCGTTTCAACAAACTTCGCAAAATCGTATTTTACTTTGTGCACCTACAGGGCGTGCGGCTAAGCGATTGACTGAGGCCACTGGATATGAAGCGACTACGATTCATCGCCTTTTAATGCCAGTTCAAGGAAGTGATTCTTATGATTTTACCAAGAATGAAGATAATTTGCTTGAAGCTGATGTAGTCATTGTAGATGAAGCATCTATGTTAAATGTACAGCTTTATTATTCTTTGCTAGCAGCTATTCCAGAGTCAGCGTATGTAATTATAGTTGGTGACGTAGATCAGTTGCCACCTATTGGCGCTGGCTTTGTATTACGTGATTTGTTGGATAGTGAAGTAATTCCTTATGTGCGATTAAATACTATATTTCGCCAAAAAGAAGGGAATCGGATAGTAACAAATGCACATGATATTAACCATGGAAAAATGCCTGAGTTGACATCAGCGGGCGAGTTTACTTTTATAGAAGTGCGCAGTGTGACAGATATGATGCACCGCCTTGTAAGTACTTATAAAGAATCCTTAGCTAGTACAGAAGATGAATTAGATGTGCAAATTATTTCCCCCATGAGACGTGGTGTAGCAGGGAGTGTAGCTATTTCCAAAAACATTCAAGAGGCTTTAAATAAAAAATCAACCTTGCGTAGTGAAGTTAAAATTAATGGTCAAGTGTATCGTGTGGGTGACAAAGTAATTCAAGTATTAAATAATTATGAGCTGGAAGTTTTTAATGGAGAAATAGGTGTTATTTTTGCTATTTCTAAGACAGAAGTATCTATTCGCTTTTTGGACAAAGAAGTAAAAGTGCCTATGGAAGATATGGTATCTTTTATGTTAGCCTATGCTATTACAGTACATAAAAGTCAAGGCAGTGAATATGGAACAGTAATTATTCCTTTTATTCCTACGTATCATCAAATGTTACAGCGAAACCTTTTATATACAGCTGTGACACGAGCACGTAATAAAGTAATTGTGATTGGTACAAAGGGGGCTATTCAAAAGGCTGTAGGGACTCAAAGCGGTATAGCTCGTTATAGTCTTTTTAAAGAGCGCTTGCAGGGAGTGATATAAGTGCAGTGGCGTGATTTTTTATATCCACCAACTTGTCCTAGTTGTGGTGTAGATGTGTGGCATGAGGGTGAGTGGTGTAAAATTTGTTTTGAAGAATTATATGATGTTCGTAAAGTTACAGATCTCGCTGGAGAGGATTTGGCGTATGCATATGTAATAGGACATTATGATAAGGGTCTTAAAAGTATATTACGAGATATAAAGTTTCAAGGAAAAAAGGAGCGAGCCATAGGGGCCGCTCCTTTTTTGTATTCATTTATGCTTGCCTTAGATGAGGACATATTGACTGCTGATTATGTAGTGCCTATACCTGTTAGTGACTCTAAGCGCCGAATAAGAGGATATAATCAAGTGGATATATTATTTAAGAAATGGGTTCAGGCAGTGTCTAAACAAATAACAAAGCCGCCATGTCATTGGCAATGGTTAGAGGCTTTACATAAAGTAGATTCTACACAGGCTATGTTTTCTTTAGGGCGAACTGAGCGCCATGAAAATATGAAACATGCTTTTACAGCTATACCAGAGGTAGAAAAATCAAAGTGTTTAAAAGATAAACGAATAATGATAGTTGATGATATATTTACAACAGGTGCTACCTTAGAAGCCGCTGCTAAAATATTAGTGACTGAATATGGGGCGGCAGAAGTTATGGGACTAGCCTTAGCAGGGGGGCATTAAAAAAGCAGTCTACTTTTGTAGACTGCTTATGTATGAATTGGATATTTATATGTTTGTATATACTTTAACCGATAATTTCAATGAAAGCTTTAACTAAATCAGGATCGAAATAGATGCCAGATCCGCTGAATAATTCTTGCTTCGCTGTTTTCTTACTTTTAGACCAGGACTCTGTAGATGGATTGATTGCAGAGTCATAATAATCAGCTATACCAATAATACGGGCCCCCAATGGAATATTACTACCGCAAAGATGTTTTGGAAAACCAGAACCATCCCAACGTTCATGGTGATAGCGAATATAAGGAATTATTGGTTGGCAACATGGATAGTTTTCAATCATGTTTGCCCCATTCGCAGGATGTTGACGATATTTAGACATTTCTTGCCGATTGAAGAATGGTGCTTTTTTTAAAACTGTAGAAGGCATCATAAGTAATCCCACGTCATGCAGTAATGCACCATGTCTAATTTGTTCTATTTCGTTGGCTGGTAGCCCTAGTTTAGCGGCAATACTGACAGAATAATTGGCTACATTGATGGAATGTGTATAAAGCTCATAGCTTTTCATGCGAATCATCTGAAGTAATTGGGCGCTAATGGCTTCTAAGCTATCTTGCTCCAATTCATATAAGCCTGATGGCTGCATTAAAGATAACATAAACATAATACTGAGTCCTTCCCTTTGTGTCCCCATTTAACAAGTAAACACATTATACAATATTATTGCACTTTTGGGTATAGGTCTATGTTGCTATCTAAGTATAGTTAGTTATGGCAAAGATGAAAGGATTTTGAGAAACTAAAAGAGAATACACTGAACAAGGGCTTTATAAAGATTGAATCCTTTAACTAACGAAAGTAGCAAGTGTAAAATATAAATTTGTCATATAATTTTTGTATAGACAAAGTAAAATTCTTTGCGTATAATTTCTTCATACGGGTCTGTGGTTGAAAGTCGAGGCCAGTCGCAGGCAAAACGATCCACGTAAGTAATGCAACGACATTATGAGCATGGTGCGGCTTAGATGTAAGACCTACCGATAAAATCGAGAGAAGTAGTAGTGGGGAGCGAGAGGCTTAGGAGCGAACCTTCCAGTAGGCGAGTGTGGGGGCAAAGACCAGGTCAGCCGTATATAAAAGACAGCTTTTTAGCTGTCTTTTATTTTTATGCAAATTTTTCTGAATTTTTATTCATTTACCTATTGACATGATTATACATTGTTATGTATAATCATGTCATACCAATTAGAGAAACTCAGATAAAGAGAGAGTTTGAACTTATTATTATACAGTAAAGAGTAGGAGATGGAGTTATGTTTACACAGAAGATGAAGAAACTTATGATTACCGGTATGGCAGTTTTGGCCATGGGGGCTTTAGTAGCAGGTTGTGGTAGTGATACAGCAAGCACACAAGCTGACAATGGCAAAAAAGTAATTAAAGTTGGGACTAATGCTACTTTCGTGCCATTTGAATTTAAAGATGAAAAATCACAGGATTTGACAGGCTTTGACATTGAGATGGTTAAAGCTATTGCAAAAAGAATGAATGCAGATGTGGAATTTAAAAATGTATCCTTTGATGCTTTGATTCCTAGTCTAGGTAATAAAGACATTGATATGGCTGCTTCTGGTATGACAATCACCAAAGCAAGAGCAGGTAAAGTATTGTTTGCTTCTCCATACTATGAATCTGGTATGGCTGTAGTGGTTAAAGGATCTTCGAATATTAATACACTACAAGATTTAGAAGGTAAAAATATTTCTGTTCAAATGGGGACTACCGGCGCTGATTTAGCGGCCAAAATTGCGAATACTACATTAAAACAGTTTGACCACAGTAGTGATGCTTTATTAGAATTAAATAAAGGCAGTGTTGATGCTGCTGTGTTAGATTTACCAGTAGCTCAATACTATGCATCTAAACACACTAATGAAGATGTAAAAGTAATTCCATATCCTAATACTAAAGAATATTTCGGTTTTGCTTTTGCTAAAGATAATAAAGAATTACAAGCTGCTGTAAATAAAGCCATTGCTGACATGAAACAAGATGGTGAATTAAATGCTATTTATCAAAAATGGTTTAAAACAGATGCACCTGCAGATATGCCAACAGAATGGTCTGGCAATTAATGATTGCAGTAAAGCTATAGGGGTTTCATTGTAAAATTAAAATAAATTTGATACCATAGTAACAGATAAACAGTACTATACTTAAGTCAGTTTTAGTGTAGTACTGTTTCTTTTATGAGTGGTATTTGTATACGTGTTAAAAAGATAGGTGGTAATCATATGAATTGGAAAAAAGGGTTAGCGATTGTAGGTACTGTGATGGCATTTAGTGCATTAGTTGTAGGTTGTGGAAGTGATACAGGTAGTAGTGATAAAAAAGTCATTACTTTTGCTGCAGAAACTACCTATCCGCCGTTTGAATTTGCTGAAGGTGAGACATATAAAGGCTTTGATGTAGATTTAAGTAATGCCTTGGCAAAAGAAATGGGCTATGAAGCAAAATTTGTGAGTATGGGCTTTGATGGATTAATTCCGGCTTTACAAAGTAAACAAATTGATGCTATTGCCTCTGGTTTAGTAGTAACGAAAGAACGGGAAGCGAAAGTTAATTTTACGAATCCGTATTATCACGTGAAATTAGTCATGGTAGTTCGTAATAATGAAACTAATATTAATGGTGAAGAGGATATTGCCGGCAAGCGAGTGGCAGCTCAAATTGGTACTACTGGGGCTATGTTAGCACAGAGTAAACCAGGAACTACGGTGAAAGAATTTGATGCGATTCCTAATATGTTACAAGACTTGAGTAATAATAGTGTTGATATTGTAATGTTAGATGAGCCTGTGGCTAAATACTATATTACTAAATTAAATATGAAAGACTTACGAATTGTGCCAGTAGGCTTGCAGGATCATACGATTGCTATTGCAGTTCGCAAAGAGGATAAGGAATTATTGGATAAAATGAATGCAGCGTTTGAAACATTAAAAGCTAATGGTGAATACGATAAGTTACAACAAAAATGGTTTGGCGATATTCAATAAAAGTGTCATTACTACATTTTAAATTATTATTGGATTACAGTGTAAGGAACTAATATATATGGAATATAAGGATTTATATGCAAAACGAGCAAAAGAGTTAGAGCGTTCAGCTATAGCTGCCTTAAAAGATGAAGCAGCCGGTATAGGGGATATATTATCGCTGGGCGAAGGGGTACCAGCGGCTGAATTATTTCCTACTCAAGCGCTAAGTCATGTTGCTAGTAAAGTTTTTGCTGAAGTTGGTCAAGATGTATTACAATATGGTGACACTAAGGGGTGGCTGGCTTTACGAGCAAAGCTCGTTGATATTATGAGTAAATATGGCGTTACTACATCACCAGCATGTATTCAAATTACTAGTGGTTCTATGCAATCCTTAGATATTGCGGCAAGATTATTATTAGATGTAGGTGATACTGTACTTGTAGAAGATCCTACCTTTATTGATGCTAAGAATTGTTTAGCTATGACAGGAGCTACTGTAAAAGGAATTCCTTGTGATTCACAAGGGATGAATCTAGGGCTATTAAAAGAAACTTTAGAAGCAGATAATTCTATTAAAGCTATTTATGTAATCCCTGATTATCAAAATCCTACTGGTCTTTGTTGGAGTGATGAGCGACGACAAGCTTTCATTGATTTAGTCAATGAATATAATATTATTATATTAGAAGATAATCCATACGGTGAGATTACTTATACTAATACTTATCGACGTGCTTTGGCAGCGTATGATAAAAAAGGGCAAGTCTTATTTATGGGCAGTTTGTCCAAGACATTAAGTCCTGGCCTACGAATTGGCTGGTTGAGTGGTGATGAAACACTCATTACTAATCTTAATTTAGTAAAAGAATGTTGTGATATTCATAGTTCATTGCCAGATCATGCCATTGCGGCAGAATTTATGAATATATATTCTTATGATGACCATGTTGCTTCTATGAATACAGTTTATAAAGAGCGGCGTAATACCTTAGTGGCTACCTTACAAGAGGAATTACCTGAATTTACCTTTACTGTACCAGAAGGAGGTTTTTTCTTGTGGCTAAAATTGCCAGCGACTATTAATGAATATGCTTTTTTTCAAGCGGCTATAAAAGAAAATGTGTTAGTTATTCCGGGGACGCCATTCTTTGTAAATTCACCTTCTGCAAGCTTTGTAAGACTTAATTTTACTGGTCTAGAACCGGAAAAATTACAAGAAGCTGTAAAACGATTAGGCAAAGCATATCAATCTATGATTAAATAACTATTGACATTGTATAAAAATACAATTATAATTACGTAAGCATAGAAATGAAATTCTATGCATTACTTGTTATTAATTTAAATAGAACTGTTAGGTTATTTATTTAGGATTGCAATTATTATGCATACAAAGGAAAGGGTTAATTATGAGTTTTGATTGGAGTTTAATTTGGGATAATATTCCCATATTATTACAAGGGGCCGTCATTACAATTCAGATTACAGTAATGGCTGTAGGTTGTGGCTTTTTTATTGGTATGATTGCTGCATTAGCTAATTTATCACGTTTTAAAGTTATTCGTATGCTAGTCAAATGCTATGTAGAATTATTCCGTGGAACACCATTATTAGTGCAAATTTTTATGATTTATTTTGCCTTGCCTATGGTAATCGGTCAATCTATCAATCCTTATGTAGCAGCTGTTACAGCATGTAGTATTAACTCTGGTGCGTATGTATCTGAAATTTTCCGTGCTGGTATTCAATCTATTGATAAAGGTCAAATGGAAGCTGGTCGCTCCTTAGGTTTAACTTGGGCCCAAACAATGCGGTATATTGTAATGCCACAAGCTTTTAAAGCAATTATTCCACCACTTGGTAATGAATTTATTGCTATGATGAAAGATACTTCCTTAGTATCTGTTATTGGTTTTGAAGAATTAACTCGTCGTGGTCAGCTTATCATTGCTCGTACCTATGGCTCTTTTGAGATTTGGACAGCTGTGGCAATCATTTACTTAGTAATGACATTGAGTATTTCACAGTTAGTAGCCTTCCTTGAAAGGAGATATAATATCAAATGATTAAGATGATAGATGTACATAAAAGCTTTGGCAAAAATGAAGTATTAAAAGGGATTAATCTTCATGTTGAGCGCGGAGAAGTGGTTGTTATTATCGGTCCTTCTGGATCTGGTAAAAGTACAGTATTACGCTGTATGAATTATTTAGAAGAACCTACGACTGGTGATGTTATTGTTGATGGCATGAATTTGAATAATAAAGAAAACATCAATCATGTACGCGCTGAAGTGGGGATGGTATTCCAACGCTTTAATTTATTCCCTCATATGACGGTTTTAGATAATATTACGCTCGCACCGCAAAAAATTCGTAATAGTTCTAAGGAGGAAGCAGAAGCCGTTGCTTTAGAATTGCTTGAAAAAGTAGGTCTAAAAGATAAAGCGCAAGCTTATCCAGAACAGCTATCTGGGGGACAACAACAACGTGTGGCTATTGCTCGTGCTTTAGCTATGAAACCTAAAGTTATGCTCTTTGATGAACCAACCTCGGCGCTTGATCCTGAAATGGTTAGTGAAGTACTAGATGTAATGAAGGAATTGGCTAACGAAGGTATGACAATGGTCGTAGTAACTCATGAAATGGGTTTTGCGAAAGAAGTAGGAACAGGTGTTCTTTTTGTTGATGAAGGTAAGATTTTAGAAGAAGGAACGCCAGTTGATGTATTTGAGCATCCAAAAAATGAGCGTACACAATTGTTTTTGTCTAAAATTTTATAAAGTATATGATGACGTCTTTCTTTTTGAAAGACGTCATTTTTAAAATTTATAAATAAAAGTTATTAAAATTTTTATTTTATGAATAAGATAAAGTGTGCGTATAAAAAGAATAAAGCGAACTTTTGGTTCACTGAATTAAGATGAATAAATAGTAATAATTTATAACTGTTTTGATTTAAAATTACATGTTAAATTGTTATTAGTATAGCCTATGAATTTTTGATTTGAAAATCTGAGGTTAGTCGCAAGAACCTTATAGTTTCAACATTTGTAGGACTTTATAAAATGATAAAGTCAAATTGAGAATCAACAAGATGTTTAATTTTGCATAATAGTGCCATAAATAATTGTATGTATACTTATAATGCATATACGGTATAATATCCTTGTTTTTTAACACTTACTATGCTAACATAGTTGAAGGGTACTATAGGTACTCTAATGCAGGGATTTTTTAGGAGGAATTTTTTATGCTCGGTAAAGTTAAGTGGTTCAGTGCAGAAAAAGGTTATGGATTTATTGAAAGAGAAGACGGTGGCGATGTATTCGTACATTTCTCCGCGATTCAAGAAGATGGTTTCAAATCCTTGAATGAAGGTCAAGAAGTAAACTTTGAAATCGTTGATGGTGAACGCGGCCCACAGGCTACGAATGTCACTAAT
This sequence comes from Veillonella intestinalis, assembly GCF_943192895.1. Lineage (NCBI taxonomy): Bacteria > Bacillati > Bacillota > Negativicutes > Veillonellales > Veillonellaceae > Veillonella > Veillonella intestinalis. Next base: position 127,029 of record NZ_CALPCB010000002.1, read on the forward strand.
GCATAAATAACTACACTGAAAGACCAGCCTAGGCTGGTCTTTTTTATTTTGCCTAAAAATCTATAGAGGTATGATAATTATTAATTATCATATAACAGACTTGTATATATACTGTAATTACAATTTGGATTTGGATATATTACTGAAAAATAAGAATTAAGCACAGCTAGATTTGTTTAATTTAAAAAAGTTGAAAAAAATTAAAAAATTTTTAAAAAATAAAAAGGACTTTTGTAACTCTCTGGAGAATTAGTATAATATAGACAAACAAGTTCTTAATTGGAACTTGGAAGAAAGGATGTTTGCATATGAAAGTAACAGTAAGAGGTAAGAATTTAGAAGTCACTACAGCACTTCGGGAATATTTAGAAAAACGTGTGGATAAACTTGCTCGTTATTTTGATGCACCATTTGATGTACAAGCCGTTCTTTCCGTAGAAAAAGAAAATCGAGTAGTTGAATTAACTTGTTTTGTAGAAGGTGTTGTACTTCGTGGTGTAGCATCGAACGCTGACATGTACGCAGCTATTGATTTGGTAGTAGATAAAATAGTTCGTCAAATTCACAAATATAAAACACGTCTAGCACGTCGCTTCAAGAAGGAAGCTGGTTTCAAACCAGATGCATATGTACCGGAAGTACCAGTACAAGAAGAAGAAATTGATGTAGTTCGTCGCAAACATTTTGCAGTACGACCTATGAATGTGGAAGAAGCGATTATGCAAATGAATTTAGTAGGTCATGACTTCTTTATGTTCTATAATGCAGAAACTGAAGTTATGAATGTTGTGTATCGTCGTAAAAACGGTTCCTATGGGTTGATTGAGCCTGAGAATTAGAGGCAACTCCAGAGGGAGATTAAACATAGGACGTTTATATAATTGAATAGTGTAAGCAAGGGCAGGTTGAGTATAACCTGTCCTTGCTTTTTTCTTGTTCATATTTAGCTGAAATTATGAATATTTTTATTTGTTACTTGACAAATGAGAATTTAAAACCTATTATATTAGTATGTTTTAAATTAAAACGCTATGAACAAAACAAGTACTTTTGATGAACTATACAGAGAGACGAGTCATGGCTGGAAGCTCGTTATAGTAGATTTAGGAGGAATGCCTTTGTGAGCGGGAGAGCTGAATGTAAGTAGGTTCTCACGGTTATCCACCGTTATGGGATTTGAGTGCAACTTTTGAGTTGCAAGCAGAGTGGAACCACGGGCCACCGTCTCTGTATAGGGGCGGATGGTCTTTTTTTGTTAATTTTTAGGAGGTGAATTATGATAGAACTAAGGCATATCAATAAAGAGTTCGTAGTTAAAAAGCAACGAGTTCAAGCCCTCCAAGACGTGTCATTAACGATTAATGATGGCGATATTTTTGGCATTATCGGTTTTAGTGGTGCTGGTAAGTCAACTTTATTGCGCATGGTTAATGCACTGGAAACTCCTACGAGTGGTGAAGTCCTTATTGATGATGTGAATATTAATTCATTGAGTCATAATGAGCTTCGACAAGTTCGTAAGGGAATTGGTATGGTGTTTCAGTCTTTTAACTTGCTAAATTCAAAGACAGTATATGACAATATTGCAATTCCATTACGATTAAATAAAGTAGCATCTGATGTTATTGATAAACGGGTTAAAGAATTATTGGAATTTGTTAATTTACCAGACAAAGCTAATGCATATCCAACTCAATTGTCAGGTGGGCAGAAACAGCGTGTAGGGATTGCTCGTGCATTAGCTACGAATCCATCCATTTTATTATGTGATGAAGCAACAAGTGCTTTGGATCCAGAAACTACAGAAGCTATTTTGGAATTGTTGAAGCGAATTAATAGAGAATTTAATATTACTGTTTTAGTAGTTACTCATGAAATTCATGTAATCAAAGAAATTTGTAATCGTGTTGCTGTTATGGAACATGGGCGCGTTGTTGAAACTGGCTCTGTACTCGATGTATTTAGTAAACCAAAAGAAAGTATTACTAAGCGTTTTGTGCAGACGGTTATTCCAGAGCGTATTCCAGATACGGTAGTGACTAGCTTACAGGCTGAAACAAGGCTGTATGAATTAATAAAGGTTCGTTTTTTAGGGGGTGCAGTCACTAAGAATGTAATTTATGAAATTAATAAAAATTTGTCAGTAGAAACGAATATTGTATTTGCTTCAGTCAATCAACTCCAAGATTCTGCATTGGGCATATTTATTTTACAGATCGTGGGCGCTGAAGATACGATTGCCACTGTGAAAAAATACATAACAGATAGTGGTTTAGAATGGGAGGCGGTGAATATATGATGCCAGATTTAGGTGTGCCTAATGAGCAAATAATCTTGGCCGCACAAGAAACCTTATATATGGTGTTTGTGTCTTTGATTATTGGTTCACTTATAGGTCTTATATTAGCGGTTGTATTAGTACTGACAAATAAAGACGGTATATTACGTCATGATTATGTATTTAACGTTATTAATACGATTGTTAATATTATCAGAAGTGTACCTTTCATCATTTTGATGGTATTTATTTTGCCACTTACAAAATTATTAGTAGGTACACGTATTGGTACTACAGCAGCTTTAGTGCCATTGGTGATTTTTATTGCGCCGTATCTAACACGTTTATTTGAAAACTCCTTATTAGATGTGGACAAAGGAATCATAGAAGCAGCTCAAGCTATGGGAGCCTCCCATTTTGAAATTGTATGGAATTTCATTTTGCCAGAGGCTAAAGCGTCTTTAATCTTGTCCGTGACTACTGGCACGATTGGCTTAATTGGAGCCACAGCTATGGCTGGTGCTATTGGCGCTGGTGGTATCGGTGATTTAGCGCTTACTTATGGGTATGAGCGATTGAACTTTCCTTTAATGTTATTTACGGTAGTAATTCTAGTTATTTTTGTGCAGATTATACAATCTGTAGGTAATCACTTTGCTTTTAAAATGAGAAACCATTAATTAAAAAATTATTTTGAGAAAGAGAAAGAAGGCATATTATGAGTATGAAACGTTTTAAAAAATTAGGAGCTTTAGCATTGTCAGTTGCGTTAGGGGCGGTATTGCTAGCTGGTTGTGGTAATGATTCAGGCTCGGCTGATAAAAAAGAATTAGTATTTAGTAAATCGCAAGGCCCTTATTCTGAATTATTTGAACAAGGGGTTCAGCCTATATTAGAAAAGAAAGGTTACAAAATTACAGCTCGTGACATGTCTGATTTAGTACAAGCTGATGTGGCCTTGAATGATGGTGAAGTTGATTTTAATGTAGAACAACACACAGCTTATATGGAAAACTTTAATAATAAACAAGGTGGTCATTTAGTGGCTTTAACAGCTATACCAACAGTACCAGCGGGTATTTATCCAGGCGCAAAAACTCAATTGAATCAAATTGCTAATGGTGATACTATTGCTGTGCCTAATGATGCATCCAATACAGCGCGGGCCTATGCATTATTACAAAAAGCAGGTCTTATTAAATTAGATCCAAGCAAAGATCTTTCGACGGTAACGAAAGCTGATATTGTTGACAATCCACACAATTTAAATTTTGTTGAAATGAAATCCTTAACAATTCCATCAGTTCGAACTGATTTTGCCTTCATTGTAATTACTGGTTCTATTGTGTATAATGCGAAAATTGATCCTGCTACAGCCTTAGTAAAAGAAGACATTTTACCACATCTTTTATTACAATTAGTAGTATTGGATAAATATAAAGATACACAATGGGCAAAAGACCTTAAAGAAGCTTATAACTCTCCAGAATTCAAAGAATATATGAAAACACATAATAATGGTTTATGGTATGTACCAGAAACTAAATAATAACTTGCAAGAATGCAATAAAAATAGCGACCTTCGGGTTGCTATTTTTTTGTTTTTTATAGACTTTGTGATATAATAAATTGAATATGTATATATGAGAATATACAGACTTAAGGAGTTGATTTATTTGTTCGGTTTTATACAACGTTTAATTGGTAATAACAGTGCTCGTGAAATAAAAAAAATGGGTGCTATTGTAGACGAAATTAATGGCTTAGAAGCTAGTTTAAGCAGTCTTAGTGATAGTTCGTTAGCAGGGAAAACGCAGGAATTTAAAAAGCGTTTAGCTGAAGGTGAAACACTAGATGATATTTTGCCAGAAGCGTTTGCAGTTGTTCGTGAAGCGTCAAAGCGCGTGCTAGGCATGCGCCATTTTGATGTACAGATTATTGGTGGTATCACTTTACATCGAGGCAATATTGCTGAAATGCGTACTGGTGAAGGTAAAACTTTGGTAGCCACTTTGCCTGTATATCTAAATGCATTAACTGGTAAAGGTGTTCACGTCGTTACAGTTAATGATTATTTAGCAACTCGTGACAGTGAGTGGATGGGTAAATTATATCGTGCGTTAGGCTTATCAGTAGGTTTAATTGTAGCTAATCTTGATTATAATCAACGTAAGATGGCTTATGCTGCAGATATTACCTACGGTACTAATAATGAATTTGGTTTTGACTATTTGCGTGATAATATGGTAATCCATGCTGAGCAAATGGTACAACGTCCATTGAATTATGCGATTGTCGACGAAGTAGACTCGATTCTTATTGACGAAGCCCGTACACCATTAATTATTTCTGGCCCAGGGGAACGTTCTACGGATAGTTACTATACCTTAGCTAAAGTAGTACCTCAATTAGTGGCTGGTGAAGACTATACTATTGATGAAAAGCAAAAAACAATTGCACCTACTGAATCTGGGATTGCTAAAGTTGAAAAATTGCTTAAAATTGAAAACTTGTATGATTCTGCTAATTTAGAGCTTAATCACTTATTAAATGCATCCTTACGTGCCTATGCAATGATGCATCGTGATAAAGACTATGTAGTGAAAGATGGTCAAGTTGTTATTGTTGACGAATTTACTGGTCGTTTGATGTTTGGGCGTCGTTATTCTGATGGCTTACATCAAGCTATTGAAGCTAAAGAAGGCCTCAAAGTTGAACGTGAAAGTCAAACTCTAGCGGCTATTACATTCCAGAACTATTTCCGTATGTATGAAAAATTGGCGGGTATGACAGGGACTGCTAAAACGGAAGAACAAGAGTTTAATAATATTTATGGTCTTGAAGTTTATGAAATTCCGCCAAATCGTCCTTTATTACGTAAAGATTTGCCAGACTTAATTTTTAAAACTAAAAAGGCAAAATATAAAGCGGTTGTAAAAGATGTAGTAGAACGCCATAAAAATGGACAACCAGTTTTGGTGGGTACAACTTCGATTACACAGTCTGAAGAATTAAGTGACATGTTACTTAAAAGTGGTGTACCGCATAATGTATTGAATGCTAAACACCATGAAAAAGAAGCTGAAATCGTTGCCAATGCAGGTCAACGTGGCATGGTAACAATTGCCACGAATATGGCTGGTCGTGGTACCGATATTTCCTTAGGAGAAGGCGTAGCCGACTTAGGGGGCTTACATATTTTAGGTACAGAACGTCATGAAAGTCGTCGTATTGATAATCAGCTACGCGGTCGGTCAGGACGTCAGGGGGACCCTGGCTCTAGTCAATTCTTCTTGTCTTTAGAAGATGATTTGATGCGTATTTTTGGTGCTGATAATATTTCTGGCATGATGGATAAATTGGGAATGGAAGAGGATGAACCAATTGAGCATTCCTTAATTACTAAATCCATTGAACGAGCTCAGAAAAAAGTGGAAAACCACAACTTTAACATTCGTAAATATATCCTTGAATATGATGATGTAATGAATCAGCAACGTGAAGTTCTCTATGATCAACGTCGTAAGATTTTAGGCAATGATTCCTTAAAAGAAACGATTTTAGACATGGTAGATTCTTTAGTTGTTAAAGCAATGGATCAATATGCGGATGAAAAATTGTATCCAGAAGAATGGGATTATGAAGGTTTACTCAAACATTTAGAGTTATTCTTCCTAGAACCTGGACAATTTACTGTGGCTGAAATGGAAGAATATGGCCGCGGTGAATTACAAGAAAAATTACTTTCTATTGCGCATGAAGAATATGAAAAACGAGAAAAACTTATTGGCGAAGCTAATATGCGTGAACTCGAAAAAGCTGTTATGCTAAAAGTTGTAGATAGCAAGTGGATGGAACATTTAGATTCTATGGATATGCTCCGCGAAGGGATTGGCCTTCGTGCATATGGCCAAAAGAACCCACTTGTGGAATACAAATTTGAAGCATATGACATGTTTGAAGCTATGATTGAAGCTATTCAAGAAGATACTATTATGTATCTCTATCGCATTCGCATTGAATTAAATGATGAAGTGATTGAAGAAGAAGCAACAGCAGATCCCCTGGCCAATGCGCAAACCCATCATGATGATGTGTTGGAACCACAAAATGTAGATTAGATAACGCAGAATGGTTCGTTGCCGGGAGAGTATTTTCGGCACGGCCATTTTCTGTTTTTATTGCTGTAAAATTAGAAAGAGGTGAATAAATTGTTAGAGGATTTAAAAGGCCCTATTGACAATTTAGAGGAGCGAATTTATGGAATGAGGGATTCACTTTAACATTGCTCAGAAAGAAGATAGAATTTTTACACTAGATGTTAAAATGAGTGATCCAGAATTTTGGAATGATCCGGACAAAGCGAAAGAAATTTCCCAAGAAGCCACACAGTTAAAAGATGTGGTAGAAGGCTATAAAGCACTTGTTGGTGAAATCGAAGATGTAAAATTAATGCTAGATATGGCAATCGAAGAGCAGGATACATCATTAGAAAGCGAATTAGCAGCTTCTATTGAGAAAATTCAAGAAGATGTAGAACGTCGTGAAGTATTATTGTTGTTAAGTGGTGAATATGATAAAAACAATGCCATTTTAACATTTCATGCTGGTGCTGGCGGTACAGAGGCACAGGATTGGGTGTCTATGCTGATTCGCATGTACTTGCGTTGGGCTGAGCAACATGGTTTTACTATTACGATGATGGATGAACAACCAGGTGATGAAGCTGGTATTAAGAGTGCGACCTTTCTTATTAAAGGCGAAAATGCTTTTGGCTATTTAAAATCTGAAAAAGGTGTTCATCGGTTAGTTCGTATTTCGCCATTTGATGCTAATGCACGTCGTCATACTTCATTCGGCGCTGTTGATGTTATGCCTGAAATTGATGATACAGTGGAAATTCAGTTGGATATGAAGGATGTCCGCGTTGATACATATCGTGCTAGCGGTGCAGGGGGACAGCATATTAATAAGACTGACTCAGCTATTCGTATGACTCATATTCCAACTGGCATTGTTGTACAGTGTCAAAGCGAACGCTCTCAGATTCAAAACCGTGAACAGGCTTTGAAGTTATTGCGCGCTAAATTATTTGAATTGGAATTAGAAAAACAAGCTGAATTAAAAGAACAAATTGGTGGTACCTATCAAGCTATTGAATGGGGGAGCCAAATTCGTTCCTATGTATTCCATCCCTATAATTTAGTAAAAGATCATCGTACGGGTGTGGAAACTGGGAATGTTCAGTCCGTTATGGATGGTAATTTAGATTCATTTATGGAAGGTTTCTTAAAAAAAGAAGCTAATTTAAAAGTTTAGGAGAGTTTAGACTTATGAAAAAGTTTATCGCTTTCATTGTTGTTGTTATAGTAGCTCTTGTTGTAGCGGCTCAATTTTTCTTACCTAGTTTTGTGGCTAAACAATTAGAGCGTGAAATTAGTAATAAATTAAATCCAGAAACGATTGCTTTACGCATTGAATCGTCACCAGCAATTACAATGCTAGGTGGCCATGTTGATACTATGCGTGGTGTGTTAGAAAATGTTAAGTTAGGCCACTTAAATTTTGCTGATATTCATATGGATGTAACCAATTTAGAGTTCAATCCAATTGCTTTGTTGATGAATCAAACTATGGAGATTAATCAATTAGGGAATGGGGAGATTGAAGGAACGGTAACAGCCAGTGATTTGCAGAATTTTATGGAGCAATCAGTTAAAGGTTTATCCATTAAAGATGTAGTAATCAATTCTAACGGTATCGAAGTTATTGGGTCCGTTGACATGGGTTTTGTTAAAGGGACAGCTAATATTAAAGGCTTATTAGAAATTAAAAATAATGCTCTTGTATTTTCACCACAGCGATTTGAAATCAATGGTGCTGGTATTGGCGGTTTAAATGCCTCTGTATTAAAACCAATTACTATTTATGATTTTGCAGAATTCCCAATTCCTGTAAAAGCGGATCGCATTGAAACAATGAATGATGAAATTCATTTATTTGTGAACCCTATAGCAAAGTAAGAAAGGTGTTATTGTGAAGGAAGCTATTAGAAAGAAAAGAAAACATTCGTTAATACTTATAGCCATTATTATTATTGGCTTACTGGCTGGTTTGTATTTAGTGCAGCAACGGCATCAAATTGAATCAGCTCAGCATCAGGTAGAAAACATTGTTGATTATGATGCAGCGCTACGAGCGGCTTCCTTTGAGAAACGCAGTACAGCTGAGGCCTTGCAAGCCTTAAAAGAAGCGGGCGTAACGGCTATGGCTATTTATGATCGCACTCTAGAGAAGGCCCGTGATGCTGGAGAAATTATTGTATATCAAGGGTTAGACGCTAATGCACTTCAGTTTTATGGTACACAACCCACTGCTGGATATACATATTTAGTAGCTGCTCATGGTAAAGAAGGGTATTTCAAAGAAATTCAAGATGATTTAGTGCAACGACTAGGTAAAGATAAAGTAACTATTTTATACTCTAATCGGGGGCCCGTCATCGCGTTAGCACAACCGTTTGAAGCCCTTATGGATATGAAATTAAGCATTTCACGCTTACAAGCTCAAGAGGTTAGTAATTTAGGCTTTAACGTTATTGTGAGACCAACTAATTTTAAGCATGTAACGCGGGATAATGTAGATCATGTATTTAGTCGTATTGATGGTATCCCCAATGTAACTGGCATGGTTTTTGTAGGCAAAGAAGCCTTAGGATATCCTGAGTTTATAGGTCTTACTAATGAATATTTACATAATTTAAGAATTCCTGTTGTTGGTATAGAGGCCGTAAATCAACTACAGTATGAAAATCAAGTCGGTTTTAATAATGACTTAGCTGTAGCCGATAACTACAGTATTGGACGTTTATATACGATTTCAAAAGAAGAACTTAAAAAATTAAGTCCTGAAGAAGTATCGCAGCGTTTCTTTATCAGTGATATTGAACGAAATATACGCTTTAATCTATTGCCAATCTATGAAGAAGGTAGCGATAACAAAACAGCGTTAGCAACTAGTATAACTTATATGAATTCGTTAAAAGAGAAATTAACGAATCGAGGTTTTACTTTTGGGCGTGCTTCTATTTATCCTGCCTATATGCCAAGCCCATTGGCAGTAGTATTAACGATGGCAGGTTCTGTGGCTTTGTTCACGTTTATGCTGAATTTATTCTACCCAATGCGTAAGTATAGTCAGTTAGTAGTTAACTTTACTTTATTGCTTATTACAGTCGTTTTATATGCTGTAACTGGGGGCACTTTAATTACTCAAATTTGGGCCTTAAGTGCAGCGATTTGTGCGCCTGTAGTTGCTATTATATTGATTATGGATTGTTGGGTACGTCGTGCTGAAGGCCCTATGGTAGGTTCATGGCGAGCTACTTTGGAAGCTGCTGTTTATTTGGTAGGGGCTGCTATTATAGCTGCTATAGGGGGCATATTAATTGCTGCTATGCTTGGCAACACACGGTTCTTTATGGAATTTTCTTTATTCCGTGGCGTAAAATTAGTGTTTGTTGCACCAATTATTTTAACAGCAATTGCTTATTTACAACGTTTTCCATTATGGCAAGGTCGCACAGTTGATTCTTGGCTTGAATGTCGTAGTTTTTTGCGTTCTTTCCTCACGCTAGATGTGAAACTATACATGATTATTGTGTTTGCGTTCTTGGGAATTGTAGGCTGGATATTTGTTGGTCGTAGTGGTCATACAGCAGGTGTACCAGTACCTAGTTTTGAAATTGCCTTGCGTCGTTTCTTAGAAAACACATTATATGCGCGTCCACGTGAAAAAGAATTTTTGATTGGTCATCCGGCACTTATGTTAGCATCTTTTGCGGTATTGCGCCGTTGGCCTATGGTATTCCATTTCCTTTGCACCATAGCAGGTGTTATTGGTATTGGTTCAATGGTGGAAACCTTCTGTCATTTGCGAACACCTGTGTTAATGTCAATCGCACGAGGTTATGATGGCTTATTTATAGGTGTTGTTGCTGGGGTAGTTGCTATTTTAGTATTCCGCTTTTTAGCATATACTATTGCCTGGGCCCGTCGTGGGGAGGTGTCTAATGACTAGACTTGTCATTTCTGGGTATTATGGCTTTGGTAATGCCGGTGATGAAGCTATGTTAGCTGCTATTCTAGAAGCTATTTTAGAAGTAGTGCCTGATGCTGATATTACGGTTATTTCAGGGAATCCTAAACAAACAGCAGCTAATCATGGCGTTAAAGCAGTAGGTCGCTTTGATATGTTTGGTATATTAAATGCCATTGGTCGTTGTGATTTACTCATCAGTGGTGGCGGTAGTCTGCTACAAGATGTAACTAGTAAGCGGAGTTTATACTATTATTTAAGTATCATTACGTTAGCAACTACTTTTGGGAAGCGCGTAATGTTATATGCCCAAGGTATTGGACCTTTACGGCGTAAACGAGCTCGTCGTATTGTAGGTCAAGTATTAAATAAAGTAACTATGATTACAGTTCGTGACGAGCGGTCAAAAGCTGAGTTACTTGATATGGGAGTTACGCAAGTTCCTATTGAAGTTACTGCTGATGCAGTATTAGCTATGCATCCTGTCGATTTAACTATTGGTAAACGCCTATTGAAACCGTATCAATTATCGGGAGTCCGTTATCGTGTAGGTGTATCAGTGCGTAATTGGAAACAATCCACTGCATATCGCAGTGAATTGGCGCAAGCCCTTGATCAGCTTCATGATGAATTAGGGGCGCAAGTTGTGTTCATTCCAATGCAACATCCTGCTGATACTAAAGAGGCATTGGCGATTAAAGCCCTTATGAAAAGTGAACCAGTTGTATTAGAGCGTATGTATAATACGACAGAGCTCCTTTCCCTTGAAGGCTGTATGGATGTATTGATAGGGGTGCGCTTGCATGCTTTAGTATTTGCTTCTCTCATGGAAAAGCCGGTAGTAGGTATTTCCTATGACCCTAAAATTACTAATTTCTTGCATATGATTGGTCAAGCGCCAGTAGGTACTCTTGATGAAATTAGGGCTGATACTATTTATGAAGCAACAGCTAATTTCTTAGAAAATACAGCGTTGCAACAGCAGGTAGTGCAACGAATTATTAAATTAAGGGAAGAATCTCTTAAAAATGCTCACATTGCTTTATCCCTCTTAGATTCGTAAAACTAGATTTTACTAAGATAAAGGGGTAGAATAAGAATTGATTCCTATCTTTTTTTGTATACGATTTTATATAATCTGTTTACTTATTTTCCAACTAGGAATGGAGGGTCTTTATGACAACATTAACAGCTGAACAAACTTCTTTAGTTCAGGAAAAAGCGACAGCGATTCGCGTAAGTATTTTAAAAGCTGTAACCGCTGCAAAATCAGGGCATCCAGGTGGTTCTTTATCGATTACAGACCTTATGTCGCTGTTGTATTTTGTAGAAATGAATGTAAATCCAGAGGACCCAAAAGATCCTAATCGTGACCGTTTTGTATTGTCTAAAGGGCATGCGGCACCAGCATTATATGCTACCTTGGCAGAGAAAGGCTTTTTCTCTAAAGATGAGCTTACCAATTTACGTAAGATAGATTGCATTTTGCAAGGTCATCCTGATATGAAACACACCCCGGGCGTTGACATGTCCACTGGCTCTTTGGGCCAAGGCATTAGTGCTGCCTGTGGTATGGCATTAGCTGGTCGAATCGACAAAAAAGATTATCGAGTATATGCTGTACTTGGTGATGGTGAATTGGAAGAAGGGCAAGTATGGGAAGCCGCTATGTTTGCCGGTCATTACAAATTAAATAATTTAACAGCTTTCGTTGATTTTAACGGACTTCAAATTGATGGTGATATTCGTGAAGTTATGTCTCCATTGCCAATCGGTTCAAAATTTGAAGCGTTTAATTGGAATGTAATTGAAGTAGATGGTCATAATTTAGATGAACTTCACAATGCCATTGAAGCTGCTAAGACTTGCACGGATAAACCTACTGTAGTCGTAATGAATACAGTTAAAGGTAAAGGTGTTAAAGAGATGGAAGGCCAAGCTGGTTGGCATGGTAAAGCACCATCCGCTGAAGAATGTGAAAAATTTGTAGCCGAACTTTTGGAGGTATAAGATGGGAAAAGCAACTCGTGAAGCATATGGTAATGCCTTAGTAGCAGTAGGGGCTACACATGAAAACGTAGTCGTATTAGATGCGGATTTATCTAAATCTACAAAGACTGATAATTTTAAAAAAGCATATCCTGATCGTTTCTTTAACGTAGGGATTGCAGAACAGAATTTAATTAGTGTTGGTGCTGGTTTAGCAGCAACTGGTAAAATTCCATTTGTATCTTCTTTCTCCATGTTTGCTACAGGTCGTGCTTTTGAACAGGTGCGTAATGCTGTATGCTATCCTAAATTAAATGTAAAAATTTGTGCTACTCATGCAGGGATTACTGTAGGTGAAGATGGTGCTACGCATCAAAGTTTAGAAGATATTGCTTGTATGCGTGCTATTCCTAATCTAACAGTTGTTGTGCCTGCTGATGAAGCTGAAACTACCGCTGTTGTAAAATGGGCTGCTGATTATGAAGGACCTGTATATGTTCGATTAGGTCGTGCTGGTGTGGATGATGTAACTCCTGAAGGTTATACGTTTACTCCAGGTAAAGCGGTAGAATTAGTATCTGGTACTGATGTTACTATTATTGCCTGTGGTGCTTTAGTAGGTCCTGCAGTACAAGCAGCAAAACAATTAGCTGATACTGGTGTAAAAGCTCGTGTATTAAATATGGCGTCTATTAAGCCGATTGATGCTGACGCTATTGTTAAAGCGGCTAAAGAAACAGGCGCTATTGTAACGGCAGAAGAGCATAATATTCTTGGTGGTTTAGGTGCTGCTGTAGCTGAAGTAGTTACTGAATTAGCGCCTGTGCCAGTAATTCGCGTAGGTACAAAAGATACTTTTGGTGAATCTGGTACGCCTAAAGAATTAATGGCAAAATATGGCCTAACAGCAGAACATATTATGGAAGCTGTTAAGACTGCAATTGAACGAAAATAGTAAAGGAAGTTATCAATGATTGAATTTAACCATGTCAACAAAGTGTACGACAATGGATCATTAGCTTTGGATGACGTATCTATACACATTGAGAAGGGTGAGTTTGTACTCATTTGTGGGCCTAGTGGTGCTGGGAAATCCACATTTATTAAACTATTGTCACATGAAGTAGTGCCTGATTCAGGAACGGTTGTCGTAAATGACATGGAAGTTTCTCATTTGAAAAAACGTAAAATTCCCTATTTACGTCGTCGCTTAGGCATTGTATTCCAAGATTTCCGTTTGTTACCGAATAAAACGGTATCTGAAAATATTGCCTTTGCGCTTGAAGTTATTGAAGAAAAACCAAAAGTTATTAAAGAACGTGTAGCTTCAGTTCTTGAGATGGTTGGGCTTAGTCATAAGGCGAATGATTTACCACAAGACCTAAGTGGTGGTGAACAACAACGCGTAGCTATTGCGCGAGCTATTGTTAATAAGCCATTAGTATTGATTGCTGACGAACCAACTGGTAACTTAGACCCTGCAACAAGTAAGGGAATTGTAGAATTATTTAAGACAATTAATAATTCAGGTACAACTATTGTTATGGTAACGCATGATATGGAAATGGTTAAGTATTTGAATAAGCGGGTTATTGCATTGGAAGATGGCCGCGTGACGAGTGATAGAATGCGAGGTGCTGAATTCAATGAAGCTTAGAACGTTTAGATACTTTGTGAAAGAAGCGCTTAAGTCTATGACCCGCAATGGTCTAATGACATTAGCGTCCATATCAACAGTGGCTTTATCGCTTTTTATCCTAGGTGTTTTTACATGCGGTGTAGTAAATTTAAACAACCTAGCATCTAATTTAGAAAGTCAAGTTGAAATCAGTATTTATATGAAAGACGGTTTGACTACTAATCAAGTTATGGAAGTTGGTAAAAAGTTAAAAGCCTTACCAAAAGTTAAAAATATTGAATTTGTCAATAAAGATGAAGCTATGAAACGCTTTAAAGAGCGCTTAGGAGATCAACAAGGTTTAGTAGAAGCGTTAGATGGTAACAATCCATTGCCATCGGCATATGTACTTACTTTCGAAGATCCAGAAGAAGTAAAAAATACAGCAAAATTAGTGTCTACTTTCCCAGAAGTTGAAAGTGCACATTATGGTCAGGATATTATTGAACAAATTTTCAAAATGACCCAAATTATTCGCATTGGTGGCATTGCTTTAATTGCCTTCTTGGCCGGTGCTACTTTGTTTATTATTTCCAATACGATTCGCTTAACAGTGTTCGCTCGTCGTAAAGAAATTGGCATTATGAAATATGTAGGGGCTACTAACTGGTTTATTCGTTGGCCATTTCTTATTGAAGGTATGCTCTTAGGGTTTATTGGTGGTGCAATCGCTACCGCTTGTGTATGGGAGTTCTATCATTTCATTACGGTGGAAGTAGAAAATTCCTTAGCCTTTTTACCATTAGTGCCTATGTTGCCATTCTTCTATGATTTAAGTGCTATTCTATTGGGCGTTGGTGTCTTAGTAGGGGCTATTGGTTCTACTATTTCGTTGAAACAATATATGAAAGTATAGTAAAGAAGGGTATGTATGGCAAATAATAAATTATCCATGCGTGTAGCAGCCGTTCTTTTAAGTACTACTGTATTAGCCTCAATTCCGTTTGGCACTATGAGAGCGGAAGATGAAGATTTAACTAATCAGCTAAGTGGCATTCAACAGCAAATGGAAGAAGCAAGTAACAAGAAAGCCAATGCAGAGATTACTATTATCAATGTATCTGAACAATTACATCAGATTCAGGTGGAATTAGATGAGGCAACAGCGAATTTAAAAAATTACGAACAGCAGCGCATGGCTGTAGAAAATGAAATTGTAAAAAATGAAAAACTATTAGCAGAAGCACAAGCTCGTTTAGCTACTCGTGAAGGAGTTTTTAATAAACGCGTTCGTGATATTTATATCAATGGGCGTCTTAGCTATTTAGAAGTTATTATTGGTGCTAAGGATTTTAGTGATTTTGCCAATCGTTTAGAAATGCTTAAACGCATTATTGATGCTGATATTAAATTAATTAGCAGTATTAAAACTGAGCGAGAAGAAATTGCTCAGCGTAAAGCTGAATTAGAGGCTGATCGTGCTAAAGTTGTTGAATTAGAAAATAAAGCACGGGAAGCTCAGGCTGTTATTCAGAAGAAAAAGGATGAACAGTCGGCTATTTTGGCCCAAGCACAAAATGATAAAGCTGTAGCAGAACAGATGCAAGCCGATTTACAAGCATCTTCAAATGCTATTAAAGCTATGTTACAGCAACGAGCGGCAGAACGTGCCGCAGCGGCAGCCGCGGCTGCACAAAGTAGTGGCGGTAGCAGTGGCGGCTATACATATGTACAAGGATCTGGTGTATTAAGTTGGCCTGTATCAGGGGTTATCACTTCTGATTTTGGTTGGCGTGAGCATCCTATTTTCGGTCGTCAAATCCTTCATTCCGGCATGGATATAGGTGTTGATGAAGGGACACCAGTACATGCTGCTGATGGTGGTTATGTAGAATACTCCGGGTGGATGGATGGTTATGGTTATGTTGTAGTTATTGATCATGGTAATGGTATGTCTACTTTATATGGTCATAATTCAGATTTAGCTGTATCCGAAGGCGAAACAGTAAGCAAAGGTTCTGTTATTGCCTATGCTGGTAGTACAGGGAACTCTACAGGACCTCATGTACATTTTGAAGTACGTATTAATGGTGATCCTGTAGATCCTCAAGGGTATTTATAAGATGAAAAATAATTTTCTTAAAGGTTGGTTGCCAGGCTCTTTAAAGTCTGGTATCCAATTTGCCATTAAATTTACAGTGGCTGGTCTTGTATTTTTGTGGCTTGTATTTTGGTATATTTCAGGGTCTCCAGCAGGGGCTATTAAATTCTTTTTTACCTATTTTGTAGCCAGTCATTTTTATATGGAGCCGGTAGCTAAAACGACCTTGTTTGAAGGTAGTCTGGCCGGTATGGTTGACTCCTTAGGGGAGCCTCATAGCCAATTCTTAAATGAAAAAGCCTTTAACGATATTTATATGCAAACGTCTGGCAGCTATAGTGGTGTCGGTATTGTGTTAGGTCAAGATAAAGAAGGGCTTATGAAGGTGGCTACGGCCATAGAAGGTCAGCCAGCAGCAACGGCGGGTATTAAATCAGGGGATATCATAGTGGCTATTGATGGGATTAAAACCAGTACCTTAGCCATGGAAGATGCCTCTAAAATGATTCGTGGTGAAGAAGGCACCCAAGTTGTACTAAGTGTAATGCGTGATAATGAAATTAAAGAGTTTACGATTACAAGACAACAAATTAGCCTTCCTACAGTAAAAGGTAAGATGTTAGACAATCATATTGGCTATATCCGAATCAGTCAGTTTGCTGAACCTACAGGTCCTGATTTTGCTAACATTTATAATGAATTAAAAGAAAAGGGCATGACTAAACTTGTCCTTGATTTGCGTGATAATCCTGGTGGATTATTAACGACGGCACAAGAAGTGTCGGACTATATTTTACCGGCTGGACCAATAGTAACGATTCAAGATCGGTCTGGTCGTATAGAATCTTATGATTCAAAAGGCTTAATGCCAACTATTCCTTTAGTTGTTTTAATTAATCAAGGTTCTGCTAGTGCTTCTGAAATTATTGCAGGGGCGGTGCAGGATGAAAAAGTAGGTACCATTGTAGGTACTAATAGTTATGGTAAAGGTACAGTTCAGACTGTATTAAGTATGTTAGGTGATGAAGGTATAAAAATTACCATTGCCAAATATCATACTCCAAATGACCGTGTTATTGATGGTACTGGTATTAAACCAGATGTAGAAGTAAGCCTTCCTGAAGGTGCTTCATCAGAAGCTGATGATACGCAACTTAAAAAGGCAATTGAGATTTTAATGACAAAATAATAGGTGGCGGTAGCTAACAGCAGTTACCGCCCATATTAGTATTAGTAAAGGATGAAAACTATGTTTATCGATCGTGCACGAATTTTTGTGAAAGCCGGTGACGGCGGCAACGGGATGAGTAGTTTCCGACGCGAAAAGTATGTTCCTAACGGCGGCCCAAACGGCGGCGATGGCGGTAAAGGAGCAGACATCATTTTAAAAGCAGACAGAAATATCAATACTCTTGTTGATTTTAGATATAAACGCCAATTTAAAGGGCCCGCTGGTGAAGGCGGGCAAAGCAGTAATAAATATGGTCGCGGTGCAGAGAATATGATTATTCCCGTGCCATTAGGAACTACTGTAAAAGACGAAGAAAGTGGCAAATTAATGGCAGATCTTATTGAAGATGGCCAGACTTATGTAGTGGCTAAAGGTGGTCGTGGTGGTCGTGGCAATGCTCATTTCCATACAAGTGCTAACCGAGCACCTACGTTTGCAGAAAAAGGTGAGCCTGGAGAGGAACGTTGGCTACAATTAGAATTGAAAGTATTAGCTGATGTAGGTTTGTTAGGCTATCCAAGTGTTGGTAAGTCTAGTATTATTCGTAAAGTATCCTCTGCTAAACCAGAAGTAGCAGCTTATCATTTTACTACATTAACACCTGTATTAGGTGTAGTATCTGTAGGAGAAGGTCATAGTTTTGTTATGGCTGATATTCCGGGCCTTATTGAAGGGGCTAGTGAAGGGGTCGGTTTAGGGCACTCTTTCTTACGCCATGTAGAACGAAGTAATATTTTAATTCATGTTCTAGATGTGTCTGGTATGGAAGGGCGTGATCCGATTGAAGATTTCCATACGATTAATGCAGAATTAGCTAAATATAGTGAAAAATTAAGTAAAAAGCCACAATTAATTGCACTAAATAAAATAGATATGTTACAAGATGAAGACACATTGCCTCGTGTAAGCGCCTATTTCACAGAAAAGGGTTATGAAGTTTTTCCAGTCAATGCATTGACTGGTGAAGGTTTACCAGATTTGGTTGCACGAGCTTGGTATTATGTAGAAAATTATGTACCAGAGCCAGAAGCTGTAGACGATACTGTTTTATACGAAGCAAAACCAGATACAGACTTTACGATTACTCGAGGTGATGATGCTTCCTTTATTATTAGTGGTGCTCGCATAGAAAAATTAGTTGCTATGACTAATTTAGATGATGAACAAGCACTTCGCCGTTTCCAAAAAATTTGGTCTTATATGGATTTAGATCGTCGCTTGAAAGAACGTGGCTGTAAAGATGGCGATGAAGTAGTCATTGGGGATCAACGTTTTACATTCCATGATTTATAAGGGTAGGAGATAGTATGACAGGGAAACAAAAACGATTTTTAAGAGCCTTAGCCAGTACGATGCCAGCTGTAGTTATGATTGGCAAGGGAGGCTTAGAAGATTCTGTGATTGATAGTGCTAGAGCAGCTATTACAGCACGAGAATTAATTAAGGTCAAAGTGCTGAATAATTCACCGGTAGATCCAGCAGAAACATTTGAAGATCTAGCAGATATGTTAGGTGCAGAATTAGTTCAAGTTATCGGTCATAATGGAGTTCTTTATAAGGCTAAAAAAGAACCTAAAATTATTTTGCCTCGTTAATGAGGCAGAAGGAGACGCCTATGAGTGAAAGAGAGCAAGTTGGAAATGTAGTAGGACGCCAAGAATTGGCGAATGCTAAGCGTATTGTTGTAAAAGTGGGGACCAGTACGCTTACCTATGCTAATGGTCGTTTGAATTTGAATCGTATTGAAGCTATTGTAAAGCAATTGGCAGATTTAGCCAATCAAGGCAAAGAAATGTTTTTAGTCAGTTCTGGTGCAGTTGGGGCAGGCTTAGCACCCTTAGGTTTTAAAGAAAAACCTAAGGATATTGCTATGAAACAAGCAGCCGCTGCTGTCGGACAAGGCATTTTACTGCATATGTATGAAAAATTATTTCGCGAATATGGACATACAGTGGGCCAAATTTTATTAACACGTGAAGATAGTACTCATCGTTCTCGTTATGTTAATTTGCGGAATACTTTATTTTCACTTATCGACTTAGGGGTTATTCCTATTATTAATGAAAATGACGTAGTGGCTATTGATGAAGTTAAAATTGGTGATAATGATACTTTATCAGCTACTGTGGCCAGTATCGTAGAAGCTGATTTGTTGATTATATTGTCTGATATTGAAGGTCTATATACAGCGAATCCGCAAACTGATACGACAGCTACCTTGATTACTGAAGTAGCAACTATAACACCACATATTTATGAAATTGCTGGTGGAGCTGGTACAGCTCGAGGTACGGGTGGTATGTTTACTAAAATAGAGGCTGCTAATATTGCTGTTAATTCTGGGGTTCATATGGTCATTGCTTCTGGTGAACACAGTGACTCTATTCAAGTTGTGGCTAATGGTGGTTTACGGGGGACTCATTTTGTAGCGCGCCAAACAAAACCACATATGCGTAAACGTTGGGTAGCTTTTGGTTCTCGTCTTAAAGGATCAGTTACTGTAGATGCTGGTTGTGCTAAGGCGATTTTGAAAAATGGCTCAAGTTTGCTGCCAGTAGGGATTATTGCAGTGTCGGGTGATTTTTTTGAAGGGGAAACAATTAGTATTATGTATGATGGCGAAGAAATTGCCCGTGGGATGGTTAATTTTTCGTCACAAGATATTGAGCAGATTAAAGGCTGTAACTCTCACGAAATAGCAGAACGTTTACAGGTTCAAACAGCCCATGCAGAAGCTATTCATCGTGATAATTTAGTTATCCTCAGATAGGAGGTTCTTATGACCGATTATGCGACACTATTTGAAACCATGGGGCAGCAAGCTCGTATGGCATCAACTCAACTTCAAGTAGCTACAACAGAAACAAAAAACTCACTATTGGTATCCATTGCTGATATTTTAGAAGCTAATATAGCGGCTATATTAACAGCAAATGATGAAGATATGAAACAGGCTGACTCCTATGGTTTACCTGCTATGATGTTAGATCGTTTACGTCTTACCGAAGATAGAATTAAACAAATGGCCTTAGGCGTACGGCAATTAGTAGATTTATCGGACCCTATTGGTGAGGTTATAGAATCTAGTACACGACCTAATGGGATGGCTATTACTAAAGTTCGTGTCCCTTTAGGTGTAATTGCTATGTTTTATGAGGCACGCCCTAATGTAACGGTAGATGCAGCGGCTTTATCTTTAAAAACTGGCAATGCAGTTATTTTGCGTGGTGGTAAAGAAGCATTTAATTCCAATCAGTGCTTAGTAACTTTAATTCGTCAGGCATTAACAGAAAATAATCTGCCAGCAGATGCAGTACAATTAGTGACTGTAACTGATAGAGCAGCTGTTTCAGATTTATTAAAACAGCGAGAGTATATTGATGTCGTTATTCCACGTGGTGGGGCTGGACTTATCAAGCGCATTGTAGAAGAAAGCCGTATTCCTGTTATTGAAACGGGCAGTGGTGTTGTTCACGTTTATATTGATAAAGATTGTGACACTAATAAGATTGTACCAATTGTTATTAATGCAAAAGTACAAAGACCATCTGTGTGTAATTCTGCAGAAACACTACTTATTCATGAGGAAGTAGCACCTAAGCTCTTACCTGAAGTAGCGCAGGCTCTATTTGCTAAGCAAGTAGAATTACGTGGGGATGCTACTAGTCGTGCTATTGTGCCTGCTATTCACGAGGCTGATAGCGAGGCGTGGAGTACAGAGTACAATGATTTAATTATGAATGTTAAAGTCGTGTCAGATGTGGCCGAGGCTATTCATCATATTAATCAGTATGGCACTAAGCATTCTGAATGTATTATTACTGAAAACAAAACAACCGCACAAACTTTTTTACAACAGGTAGATGCTTCGACTGTATATGTGAATGTATCTACTCGCTTTACTGATGGTTTTGAATTTGGCTTGGGTGCAGAAATCGGCATCAGTACACAGAAGTTACATGCTCGTGGACCTATGGGCCTATTAGCTTTAACATCGTATAAATATTATGTTGAAGGGGATGGCCAAATTAGGTCATGAGTAAACAATGGTTTTATAAAGTGCAGGCCTATTGGCAGTACATGAAAAGTCCTAAAGGACGCTATGAGTGGCGCTCATATGGCATAGCACTTATATTGTGGATTATATTATCAATACTAGCTATGAGGATAATGGATAGTTTATGAAAGTGACAGGTAAGATTGGTATTATAGGAGGTACCTTTAATCCCATTCATTTAGGCCATTTAATGATTGCTGAAATGGCTCAAGAGGCGTATGAACTTGAGCGTGTAATTTTCGTTCCTGCGTATCATCCGCCTCATAAACATGATGATGTGATTGAAGCACATTACCGCTATGAAATGACAGCCGTTGCTGTTATGGATAATCCTAAATTTACCATCTCTGATGTTGAATTTAAACGAGAAGGTCCTTCGTACACCGTGGACACAATTAAATATTTTAAAGAATTATATGGTGATGACAAAGAATACTATTTTATTGCCGGGACAGATACCATTCAGGATTTACCCAATTGGAAATACATTCAAGAATTATTAGAACTTTGTCATTTTATAGGGGCAGTCAGACCAGATGGGTCAGCTGCTATTGAGCCAGTAATCCAGCATTTTGGCGAATTAGGGAAAGAACGAATTCACTTATTGGAAGTTCCTTTAATGCAATTGTCGGCTACTGATTTGAGGGCCCGTTTGCGTACAAAACGCAGTGTTCGCTATATGATTCCTAAAGCAGTAGTTCAATATATTGCAAAACATGACATTTATAAAAAGTGAGGCAAGATTTTACGCATGTATGAAGAAATAATCGAAGATTTAAAAAATTGTTTAAGTTCAAAACGTTTCGCTCATACCTTAGGTGTAGCACGAGCTGCTGTAGCTTTGGCCGAACGATATGGGGAAGATCCAGAGGAAGCTTATTTAGCAGGTTTATTACATGATTGTGCTAAAGAGATTCCCTTATCACAGATGCAAGCATTGGTAGATAATAGTGGCTTAACAATTGATGTAGATATGTATGTAAATGGGGCTTTATTACATGGTGTAAGTGGTGCTATTTTAGCACGCTCTCGCTATGGCGTGACCAGTACACATATTTTAGAAGCAATTCGTTATCATACAACGGGTCGTGTTGGTATGACAACCCTTGATATGATTATATTTTTAGCTGATTATATCGAAGAAACACGTAATTTTCCTGGCGTGGAAGAATTACGCTTAATTGCTTTTGAAGATTTAGAAAAAGCTGTACTAGCTGGTTATGATAATACGATTCGTCATTTGCTAGATCAAGGGCTAAGTATTTATTTTAAAACAATTTTAGGACGCAATGATATAGTACGTCGCATTAAAAGTCGATAGGATGAATTGTGATGGAACAAGAACAAAAAAGGCCTAAACGGCGCGTACGAAAAAAGAATAATGTCCGTTGGGGGCGAGTTATTATAGCTCTGCTTTTGGTTGCAGCCATAATAGGGGGGCTCATATTTGGCATTATGAAAGGATATGAAGCTGCTAAAGGTTATTTTACAGGGAGTGCTACTGAAACAACGAGTGTAAGTACAGAGGCGGCACCACCAGCGGATAATCCTAAAGAACCGACCGTTCCGTTAGAACAAAAATCTTTAGATAAACCTATGTATATTTTATTGGTTGGTAAAGATAGTTCCAATCCGGCACAAGGGGATGCATTATTTTTATTGTCTGTTAATGAACAACAGCGGAACATTGATGTTATAGGCATTCCTTCAAATACTAAAATTGATAGCCGTGATAAAAAGTCTGTAGCTATGATTAATACTATGTACAGCTCTGGTAATATTGAATTGACTAAAGCTGTAGTGGAAGATTTATTTCACATCCCTATTCCTTATTACATTGTTGTAGATGAGGCCGCTTTTAAAAAGACAATGGAAGTTATAGGCTCACAGGATATGTATGTGGAAAAAGAAATGGTTCATGTAGATAGTACGACTGGTAATGCTGATGTTAATTTAGCTCGTGGCTATCAAACATTGGATGCTGATAAAGCCTTGCAGTATGTGCGCTATGTAGATAGTGACAAAAATGCATTCAGTCGTACACAACGGCAAGAACGATTTTTGAAGCAGTTATTAGGTAGTCAAGAGGATACATTTACTATTTCGAGAATGTGGCATATTTGGCGTATTTGGAGTCACTTTACAAGTAATATAGCTACTTCTGATGCCATTAAATTAGTTATGAATTTAGGAAGTTTATCAGCAGAACAAATTCAATATTATATTTTGCCTGGTACAAAAGAAACAATTAATAATGAGATTTACTGGAATTATGATCCTGTAGAAGCGCAGCAGTTATTAGGTATAACCATGGGAAATACACCAATTGAAGGTGGTGGCGATGGCAGTACCGCTGATTCTAAAGGAAATAGTGAAAGTAAGGCGAAAGAAGGCTAATAATCGTAAGGTTAGAGCAGGATATATTGTAAGCGATAAAGGAGTATACATGAAAGAGAAACAAGAAATTAAACAAATTACCTTAGCATTAGCACAGGCTGGTTTTGATAAAAAGGGGACTGACATTGAAATTATGGATTTAGAAGGACTATCTAGTTTAGCGGACTATTTTGTTCTTGTTAGTGCTTCTAATGTAAAACAGGCCCAAAGTATTGCTGATGAAATTGAAGATAAAGGGGCCGAAGAAGGTGTTACCGTATTACACCGTGAAGGCTATCATGAAGGTGAATGGATTTTACTTGATTTTGGTGATATCATTTGCCACATTTTTGGTGGTACAGAAACGCGTACTTTCTATGGTTTAGAACAACTTTGGAACGATGCAACACGCGTAGAATTTGTAGGGGCTTAATATGGCAACACAATTATCAGAAAATACCTTAGCCACTTTAAAAGTGCTACGTGAAAGCGATCAAGGTGCTTTTTTAGACGGTGGTACAGGTAATACAAATGATGATATTTTATTGCATAAGGAGCAACAAACTGAACCAGTGGCTATTGGTGATGAAGTATCTGTCTTTTTGTATCGCGATCCTAAAGGTCGTTTGACAGCTAGCATGCGTTTACCTGCGATTAAAGAAGGTCAAATTGGCTATGTTGAAGTTATCAATACAACTCAATTTGGCTGTTTCGTAGAAGTAGGAACAGAACGTGGTATCTTTATGCCCCATGCAGAAATGCGTGGCCGACCACAATTAGGGGAAAAGGTTTGGGTCCGTTTATATACGGATAAATCAGGTCGTTTAGCAGTGTCAATGGATGTTGATGATGCGATGCGTCGTGCGGCTAAGCCAGCTATTGAAGCTACTGTAGGACAAATTGTGCGTGGTGCTATATATAACTTTACACCTGATGGGGCTTTCTTTATTACACCTGAACGGTGGATTGCCTTTTTGCATCGCAGTGAAATGACACGTCATTTAAAAGTTGGGGAATTGATTAAAGCACGGGTCACTTACAAACGAGATGATGGGCGAATTAATGTTTCTATGCGTCCCGTAAAAGAAACAGCCCTTACTATTGATGGGGATCGTCTATTACAGTATTTGTTACAACGTAATGGTCGCATGCCTTATAGTGATAAAACATCGGCTGAAATTATTAAAGAAAAATTTGGTTTTAGTAAAGCTGCTTTTAAGCGGGCAATAGGCCATTTAATGAAAGCCAATAAAGTGGTACAAGAAGATGGGTGGACTCTGTTGACGGAAACAGGTCGCCTAGCAGCAGAAGCAATTAGTGAAGTCGCAGATGGCTTAGAAGCGCCGAACGCGTCTATGCAGGTGAGTCAATCCACCAGTAAAACAAGTGAGGCGTAATAGAATTACGCCTTTCTTTGCTTTTCTGTAAATGTGTATGAGGGATTAATTATGAAAATTATTGTTGTAGGCGCTGGTAAAGTAGGCTATTCAGTAGCACAGCGTCTAGTGCAAGATGAACATGATGTATATATTATTGAAAAATCAGCTGAGCGTATTCGTAATTTAGAAAATAGCTTAGATGTTAGCTTAGTGCAAGGTAATGGTAGTAGTTTGCAACTGCTTAAAGAGATTGGCATGGATGATGTGGGCATGTTAATTGCCGTAACTGATTCCGATGAAGTGAATATGTTAGCTTGTTCAGTAGCTAAAATTGGGGGCATTCCTCGTACAATTGCGCGCGTTCGAGATAATGATTATCTAAAAGAAGAAAACCGTGAATTGCAAGAACAATTAGGGGTGGATTTATTTATTAATCCAGAAATGGTATCAGCCCAAGAAATTGTTCAAGTTTTGCAGACTCCAGCAGCGCTTGATGTAGAAGATTTTGCTAGTGGTGCTGTTCGTTTGATGGAATTTAAAATGCATGAAGATGTGCAGTATGTAGGCAAGCGATTACGAGATATTCGCTTTCCAGAAGGCGTTATTATTGTAGGTATCTTGCGTAATGGTGAAATGATTATACCTCATGGGGAAAGTCGTTTATTACTTATGGATAAAGTCTTTATTCTGGGAGCCCGTGAAGCTATTTTAAAAATTGCTGAAGATTTCCATGAAGATGCCATGTTAGAACAAACGAAACGCATTGTGTTAGTGGGAGCTGGTCTTATTGGCTGTAACTTAGCTATATTACTAGAAAAAGCAGGTTATATAGTAAAAGTTATAGAAAAGGATATGGAACGGTGTGAGCATTTAGCCGCTATGGTAGATAATGCCATGATTATCAATGGTGATGGCACTAATATGGAATTGTTAGAGGCTGAAGAAATTTCTGACTGTGATGCTATTATTTGTTTAACCGACGATGACAAACTAAATCTTTTAGTGGCTTTATTAGCAAAGCATCTGGGTGTGCCTAAGACTATTGTTCGTGTAGGTCGTCCTGAATATATTGTTCTTATGGAACAAGTGGGGATTGATATTGTATTTTCACCGCGTTTACTTACTTCGGGGGAAATTTTACGTATGGTTCGTAAAGGCGAAAATGTAGTGAGTATCTCTACCTTTGAAGGTTCAAAGGCCGAAGCGGTTGAAGTCGTATTAAGCCCCGTGTCACCTATTGTAAACTGTGCGTTAAAAGATTTAAAACTGCCAGGTAAAGCCTTAGTAGGTGCTATTGTGCGTGATGGTTCTACTATCGTGCCAACAGGGAATACGGTGCTTCGAGCAGAGGATCACATAGTATTCTTTACTTTACCGAATCATGTTAATAAATTGTTGACTTATTTAAAACCAATGTAGTAGAGGTGCTATATGCGTATACAAATTGTAATGCACTTAGTGGGGCAACTAATTCTAGTTGTAGCCGCCATTCTGCTTGTGCCATTCTGCTATGGCTTGGTATTTGAAGAAATTTATGCATCTTTCTTGATAAGCTCTGTGTTGGCCGCTATTACGGGGGGACTACTTTATCGTTATGGTGAGTCCAGTTCAACTTACAGCTTGAGAGATGGCTTTCTAACTGTAAGTTCTATTTGGATATTTGTTTCTTTTTTTGCAGCCTTGCCTTTTTATTTTGGTGGGATTTTGCCTAACTTTGTTGATGCCTTATTTGAATCTGTATCAGGTATTACTGCTACAGGTGCTTCCGTAGTTTCTGATATCGACAGTTTGCCACCAAGTTACGTTCTTTGGCGCAGTTTGACACACTGGTTAGGCGGCATGGGGATTGTGGTTTTAGTCCTTGCATTTCTAAAGAATTTAGGAGCTGACTCGGCTCATTTGTTTAATGCAGAAGCCTCCGTTCCAAGACCGGGCGTTGTATTACCGCGAATTCGTTCTATGGCTTTTAAGTTATGGACTATTTATCTATTATTTACCGCTGTTTGCTTTATATCGCTTTGTTTGGCTGGTATGAGTTATTTTGATGCTGTAAATATGACTTTTACTACTATTGCTACCGGTGGATATACTCCGAATACAGGGGTGGCAGAGATTTATGCTGAAAATGGAATTATCAGAGGTTTATTGATGTTTTTTATGATTTTAGCAGGTGGTAATTTTACGGTATATTATGCTGTTTTTCAACGGGGATTGAAAGCAGTATGGCAAGATTTTGAGTATCGTATGTATTTACTTATTTTAGGAATTGGTATTTTTATTGTCACCTTAGCTTTATTTTTCGCTGGTGGTCAAAGTATTAATGACGCGATTAATAATGCTTCCTTTATGCTTGTATCTATGCAGACAGGTTCTGGCTTGGCTTTAGGTAATTATGATATTTGGCCACCATTAGCACAAATGATGTTATTTACAGCGACCTTTTTTGGTGGTTGTAGTGGATCTACAACGGGTGGTATTAAAATTATTCGAATTATTATTTTAATAAAAAGTGTGATTATCTATTTACGTAAAGCGATTCATCCAGATATTGTGCAATCCATTACCATTAATGGCAAGCGGATGCCACAAAAATGGGTGCAAATGACTCAGGAGTTCTTTTTCTTATATATGACAGTATTTGCTATTTCCGCCTTAGGTATTTCGGCTACAGGACTTAGTTTTGGTGAGTCTTTACAATGTGTAGCGGGCATTTTAGGCAATGTAGGGCTTGCTTTTGGTGCATTAGGACCAGAAGGCTCCTTTACTATATTGCATCCTATAGCTAAAGTCATTTGTATTGTAGATATGTTATTAGGTCGTTTGGAGTTATTTACTTTATTAGTATTATTGCATCCTGATTTTTGGCAGGGATATTTCTTAAAACGTCGTAAACGTAGTTATAAAGTATGGCAACCTACAGGGACTCATCGCCGTTTATAATTTTTACTATCATAGAAAGGAGCTTCTTGATGACACAAATAGTAAAACAACCATTAGGTCTGTATAAGGCGAATTGTTATGTGTTAAAAGAGGCGGGGCAGGCTATAGTTATTGATCCAGGGTTTCATGCACCCAAAGTATTGGACATGGTTGGTAATGATGAGTTATTGGCTATTGTACTAACTCATGGCCATTGTGATCATATATGTGCTGTTGATGGGGTACGACAAGTAAAGCCAGTACCAGTATATATGCATCCAGGAGATGACGAATTATTGCACACAAAGCGTCGCATGCCATCGGCGTATAAGGGATTATGTCAATCGCCTTATATACCACTTTCAGAAGGGAAATTAGAAATAGGACCATTTGAACTATCTATTTTTGAAACGCCAGGTCATAGTAAGGGCAGTGTAGTTATTCAATGGGAGAATCATATTTTTACAGGCGACACACTATTTAAAAATTCTGTAGGTGCTACGAATAACTATAATGGGGATGCTCAGGTGTTAGCTAAGTCTTTGCAACGAATTATGGGTTGGGATCCAAAGTTGATTATTCATCCCGGTCATGCAGAGGATACAACCTTAGAAATAGAGCTAATTCATAATCCCTACTTAAAAGCATAGGTTATATGTGTTTTTGATATAAAGAAAAATGTATAATACCTGTTGACAAAAATGTCTATATGAGGCATAATAACGTTCATAACATAGATACAAACGATGACCGAGATAAAGATATGCGTCACTGATACAGAGAATTGGCGGTTGGTGTGAGCCAATACACACGGATATGAAATACTCACTCGAGAGTTTCTTTTGCGACAGGTAGTAAAAGACGTCTAGCCCACGTTATGGGTGATAACCAAAGTATAATGTAGGGTGGTACCGCGTATTTAACGCCCCTATTCACAATTGTGAATGGGGGCGATTTTTTTCTCTATGAGTACAAGTTACATAAACCAACTTCAATAGTTATATTTTTGGTTACTAAAGTATAATGTAGGGTGGTACCGCGTTTTCACGCCCCTATTTGCAACTAGCAAGTAGGAGCGTTTTTTAGTAAAAGTTTTAATAGAATGGGGCTATATTTTTTTACTAAATATTGTCTTTCTACATTGTATATCTGTGTTGTGTTATGAGTTGTTAATTTATAATGTTATAGTTTTGCGAGAGAGGACGAGATGTATGAAAATGATGGGTATGAAACAAATGGGGCGGATGAGTAAGCGTATGATGCGCAATATGATTGGTCTTTCTTTAGTGACAGCCTTAGCAATTGGGGTAGCTGGCTGTGGTAGCTCTAGCGGAGGTTCTGGTAGTAGTGATGAAGCAAAAGTAGCTTTGCTGACGGTTACTTCTGGTGGGGCTGCTGCTTATGGTGAATCTGTAAAAAATGGGGCAGAGTTAGCCGTTGAAGAAATTAATAAAGATGCTAATAGCATTAAAATTAAACTTCAAGTGGAAGATACAAAAGGTGATAAGAATGAAGCAATTAATGCTATGAACAAAGTAATTCATAAGGATAATGTAGTGGCCGTTGTTGGTCCTATGCTATCTGGTGACATGTTTGCGGCAGGACCTATTGCCAATAAAAATAAAACCGTAGTATTTACTACAACTTCTACAGCCGAAGGGATTACAGAAATTGGCGATTATGCATTTAGAAATGCTGTGCCTGAATCAATTGCTGTAGCAGAAGCAATTAAACAGTCTCATGAAAAACTTGGTTTTAAAACAGCTGCTATTATGTATTCTAATAATAATGACCAAATGGTATCTGTTAATAAGACAGCAGAAGCGACTTTACAATCCTTAGGGGTACAAGTTGTCGATTCTGAAACATTTGCAGATAAAGATACAGATTTTTCAGCTCAATTAACTAAAATTCAGCGAGCTAATCCAGATATTGTCATCGTAGCTTCTTTGTACCAAGAAGGGATTTTAATTGTTAAAAAAATGCGCGAAATGGGTATGACTCAAAAAGTTATTGGTTCTAATGGCTTCAATACACCGGTATTTATTAAAGGTGCTGGCGCTGCTGCGGATGGGGCTATTGTAGGTACACCTTGGTTCCCTAATAAAGATGATCAAAAAGTTCGTGACTTTAGAGCCGCTTATAAAGCTAAATATGGTACGGAACCAGATCAATTTGCAGCCCAAGCTTATGATGGTATGTACATGGTAGAAAAAGCATTAAAAGATTCTGGTAGCACTACGGATCGTGAAAAGTTTAGAAATGCATTAGCCAATCTTAAAGATTTCATTGGTGTAACTGGTAAATTTGTATTTGATGAAAAACGCAATCCAAAAATGGAAGTGCAAGTATTGGAAGTTGTAAATGGTCAATATGATGCCCTTAAAGGTAAGTAGAATTTTTAAAATTTAAATCTTGTAGGTGCGGTGAACGATTCTAGTTCACCGCTACCTATTCTACCTATTATAGATGTATAGGAATTGAGAAAAAGGAGCGAAAGAGAGTGCTTATACAACAATTAATCAATGGCTTGACCCTCGGCAGCTCATATGCGGTTATAGCGTTGGGTTTAACCCTAGTTTTTGGGGTTTTAAATATTATTAATATGGCTCATGGTGGCATTTTTATGCTCGGAGCTTTTATTGGACTTTTACTGGTAACTGAATTTCATGTTAATATTTTTGTCGCTATTCTTGGTGCTATGCTTGGCGGTGCTGTTTTAGGGTATATACTCGAAGTATGTGCTTTACGACCTTTACGACGCAAAAAAGTATCTCATTTGGCACCTCTTATTAGCACTATAGGGGTGTCTATTTTTTTAGAAAGTATGGCCTTACTAATCTGGGGTCCACAGACACGTTCTTTCCCTACAGAATTTACTGGTAGTGTTATTGATTTTCAATTATTTAAAATTTCTACGGTTCAAATCATTAGTTTAGGAACGGCGATTTTATTGATGGTGGCCTTAAATATTTGGTTAAAACGCACTAAAATTGGTAAAGCAATTCGTGCCACGTCTTTAAGCACGGAAACAGCTTCTTTATTAGGTGTAAATACTAATTTTATTATTTCCTTAACGGTTATGGTAGCCTCTGCGTTAGGCGCTGCCGCAGGGGTATTAGTAGGTCTTACCTTTGATGCGATTGAACCTATGATGGGTGTCGTTATTGGCTTTAAAGGTCTAGCTGTACTGATTTTAGGTGGCTTAGGAAATATACCAGGGGCTATGGCAGGGGGCTTTATTTTAGGCCTTGCTGAAGTATTAACAGTTGCTTATGGTGATTCATCGTATCGAGATGCAGTCGCATTTGGTCTTATTATTGTATTATTATTCTGGCGTCCACAAGGGCTTTTTGGCGCTAAAGATAAAGGGGGTCGACCATAATGGATATTTTTAATCCCTATTATCTACAAATTTTTATGTTTATGATTATAAATGCTATTATGGGCATTTCAATTTATATTACATTGGCTACCGGACAGCTTAGTCTTGGCGCAGCAGGTTTTATGAGTGTAGGAGCTTATGTAGCGGCATTGTTAACATTAAAGCTATCTTTACCGATTAGTTTGGCTATTTTAATTGGAGGCCTATGTGCCATGTTAGTAGCCTTCGTTATTGGCTTACCAACTACACGTTTACAGGGTTTATATTTAGCGATTGCCACATTAGGGTTTGGTGAAGTAGTACGCGTTATTTTCCTTAATTTAGAAATTACTAATGGTGCTTTGGGCTTATCAGGTATTCCATCAATTGCACAAGAAATAACTGTCTTTTTTTATGAAATAGGACTTGATGGTATAGGCGATTTAGATGCACAAACATTAGGCAATATTGGTTTAGTCATTATATTGCTTGTTTTACTCGCTTTATTAATTTTCTTCTGTGTACGCATTAATAACAGCCGAATTGGTCGTGCATTTGCCGCCATTAAGGCGGATGCTCATGCAGCCGAATTGATGGGGATTAATGTAGTGTATTATAAAATGGCAGCCTTTATGATTGGCGCATTTATCGCTGGTATTGGTGGCGGTTTGTACGCGCATATTACATTCTTTATTAATCCTACTGATTTTAGCTATCACAAAGTAGTACAAATACTATTATATCCAGTCTTTGGCGGTTCAAATGTAGTGTGGGGTTCATTATTAGGTTCTTTTGTCTTAACCTTATTACCTGAAGTATTACGCTTTATGGCTGATTACCGAGATGTAATTTATGGTATTTTGTTAGTCGTGCTTATGGCTGTTCGCCCCGATGGTTTGATTACCGAACAAGTGGTTGATCGTATCGGTAGAAAATTTGGTTGGATTAAAGATTATCAACCAACTGGTGAGCAGCAGGTTTTAACAGAACGTTTTCAACGTATGAGGGCTGAACATTTAGAGCAGCCTAAAGAACATAAACGATAGGAGGATAGCCATGTTATTAGAACTAAATGACGTAAGTAAACGCTTTGGCGGTATTGCTGCTTTGACAGGCATATCCTTTGGTGTTGAACAAGGTGAAGTATATGGTGTAATTGGTCCTAATGGAGCCGGTAAAACAACCTTATTTAATTTAATTACTGGTGTATTTCCTGTATCAGACGGTGAAATTGTATTTGATGGTTTATCCATTGTTGGTATTAAGCCTCATCGTACGGTAGAAATGGGGATTGCGCGCACCTTTCAAAACATTCGGCTTTTTGGCAATATGACAGCTTTGGACACCGTATTTACTGGTATGCATTGTCGAACGGGTTCTGGCTTTTTAAGTAGTTTTTTACGAACTAAACGGCAGCGCATTGAAGAAGAACGCTGTCGTGGAATTGCCTATGAATTTCTTGAATTTGTAGGTTTAGCTGAAGATGCTAATACAGTGGCTACTTCTTTGCCCTATGGCAAACAGCGAAGACTTGAAATAGCGAGGGCTTTAGCAACACATCCGCAATTAATTTTGTTGGATGAACCTGCAGCGGGTATGAATGATAGTGAAACGGAATTATTGCGTCAATTGATTGGTAAAATTCGCGATTTAGGAATTACTGTTATTGTTATTGAACATGATATGTCATTAATGATGAATATTTGTGATCGATTAGTGGTGTTTAATTTTGGTAAAAAAATTGCAGAAGGAACGCCAGCTGAAATTCAAGCCAATCCATTAGTTATTGAAGCGTATTTAGGGAAGGAGGCATAAGATGCTAAAGTTAGAAGGTGTTGTAGCTGGTTATGGCAATATAACCGCTATAAAGAATATTAGCTTTGAAGTGCCTGAAGGTTCTATTGTTTCACTTATTGGTGCTAATGGGGCTGGTAAATCTACAACGATGCGTACCATTATGGGGTTATTAAATCCTTCTGAAGGGGCTATTACCTTTGATGGCGTGAATATCTGTTATAAGAAGACTCACGATATAGTAAAACAAGGGATTTCTTTAGTTCCAGAAGGCCGTCAAATATTGCAAGATATGTCTGTGTATGAAAACTTAGAAATGGGGGCTTATACACGCAAAGATAAGGAAATAGAGCAAGATATTAAAGCTGTGTTTCAAAGATTTCCTATTTTAGATGAACGCAGTTATCAGCTTGGTGGCACTTTGTCGGGCGGACAGCAGCAAATGCTGGCGATTGGTCGAGCCCTAATGGCACGGCCTAAGTTATTGCTATTGGATGAACCATCTATGGGACTCGCACCTTTAGTAGTTAATGATATTTTTAAAACCATAAAAGAGATTAATGAGGCTGGTACTACTGTGTTGTTGGTAGAACAGAATGCACGGCAAGCTTTAAAAATTTCTGACTATGCTTATGTATTAGAAACAGGTAAAATTGTGCTTCATGGTACTGCCCAAGAGATTGCTAATAATCCAAGAGTAATGGATGCTTATTTGGGCGGAAAATCTGAATAAGAGGGAATAGAATGTGGATGACTAGTGCAAATTAAAGATTTGAAATAAAATTTTAAATTTGCACTAGACAAAGTGGTTAGAAAAATGGTAGAATTATTTTCGTTGTTAAGGCTTATGTAAGTAGGAAAAAGAAGCTTAAAAATCTTTTAAAAAAGTTGCTTGACATTTACTGCTGAAACCCCTATAATAACAAAGTAACGTAAACGGCCCCGTGGTGTAGCGGTTAACATGTCGCCCTGTCACGGCGAAGATCGTCAGTTCAAATCTGATCGGGGTCGCCACGTTTGCCCCGGTAGCTCAGTCGGTAGAGCAAAGGACTGAAAATCCTTGTGTCGACAGTTCGATTCTGTCCTGGGGCACCATGTGTGCGGAAATAGCTCAGTGGTAGAGCACCGCCTTGCCAAGGCGGGGGTCGCGAGTTCGAATCTCGTTTTCCGCTCCACTTTTTTGGCGGCATAGCCAAGCGGTAAGGCAGAGGTCTGCAAAACCTTTATTCCCCAGTTCGATTCTGGGTGCCGCCTCCATATATATTCCACCCATGCCGGGGTGGCGGAACAGGCAGACGCAACGGACTTAAAATCCGTCGGTTGGAGACAACCGTACCGGTTCGATTCCGGTCCTCGGCACCATTTAGACTGAACATTCGTGTTCAGTCTATTTTTATTTTAAGAAGTTTTAATTCAAAAGAAGGAGTTTTAATCCTCCATAGCGAACTATATAAATGAAGAATTAATCATAGCCATAAAATGATTATTTTAGCAGCTAAGTCTTTAGCTGTTAGTTTTAAAAGGTAATTGCTAGGAATGGATTGCTTAGTAGCTGTAAGGCCTAGCTAAAGGAGGATTTTGTATGAACTTTGAACTTCGGGATGGTCACAAGTATATTGATGAAGTAAAAAAATTATTTGTCGATTATGTTCGGTCCCTTGGTGTAGCGGCCGATATAAAGGAATTTGAAGGATTAGAAGATAAGTACAAAGGGGAACGCGAAGCTTTATATATTGCCTTTGTAGACAATGTACCAGCTGGTTGTGTAGCATTACGTCATGTGAACTATGAAACAGCTGAAATGAAACGCTTGTATGTACGTCCAGAATTTCGTCGTACGGGCCTTGGTATGAATATTGCTCATATTATTGTAGAAGAAGCTAAAGAAAAAGGCTACAAGACTTTATTATTGGATAGTTTGCCTAGCATAGAAAGCGCTAAGGAATTATATAAAGCATTAGGTTTTAAGAGTACTGATAGAAACGTGAAAAAGCCTGTACGTACGGTTGTTCATTTATCCTTGCCATTGGCATAAAATTTTCAATCTGAAGTCTTGGTATATTCATTACTAGTGAGGGTTGTCTATAATTTGAAATAAAAAAGCGAAGTAGGCTGTTATAGCTTACTTCGCTTTTGTGGTTTATGGATCTACTGCTTCTGGATCATTCGTCAAAGGCTCTTGTCCCAATAAGGTTGTCAAATTATACTTGTCAAAGCGATAATTTGGATTGGAGAAGTCACGACTTCGATCATATCGATTGGAAGGCGCTTGTAGAATGCCTGATATAAAATCATAGAGTAAATCATTAGTAAAATATTTGTGTTCATGATCTCGTAGAATTGAAGTAGTTTCAGGGAAGGCCGCTTCATATTCTGGGGATACATATACCCAGAGCGGGATACGTGTCATATCAAAATCAAAAATATCTGGATTGTGAGAATGATGTAAACTTTCACCATGGTCGGAGAAATAAATCATAGCTTGTAAATTTAATTTGTTTTTACCATAGGTATAGATTTGCTGTAAGAGCCAATCTGTGTATAGTTGACTATTGGCATAGGCTTCTTTGCCACGAGGTACTTCGCCAACTTTCCATTTACTGAATTCATGCGGATAGCGATCATTATAATAAATGTGACTGCCCATAATATGAATTACAATAAAGTTATTTTTATAAGGCTCTATTTGATCAAGTAATGGTAATAATACGCCATCATATTTGTCAGAGAACATATATGCTTCATGGGCCCAGAGAGGGCGATCAGCTGTTTTAGCAATCAGTGAAATAGCCGTATCATATTCGCCATATACGCCTTGATTACTAAACCAACTTGTAAAGTAACCAGCTTTTTTAGCTACATCCAAAATGCTGGCTGATTCTAAAAATGGCTTATCGTCATATTGATTACGTTCTGTAAGTGCTCTTTCTAATGTAGGCACTGTTTGCACATATGAAGAATAGGCATTGCGGAAAAAGATAAAGTTAGGATTATTGGCAGCCATTTCACTTTGCCATGGGGTATCTTCATATTCGAAATTAGGATTGTATACTTTCATATAATTTTTTGAAGAAGATTCACCGATGACTAAGATTACGGTACCTGGTACTTTTTGCGCTGCTGTATCTGTATTTGTTAATTGTAACTCATTATATATGGCCTGATGTTTATCACTATATTGTTGTAATTCTTTCATATATGTGGCTACATCACACCAGTTTTTTACTATATCAGTTTGATAAAAGCCAAAGGGCAGATAGATAGCACAACTTAAACAAATAATACTTAAACCACCAAGGCGGAATTTACTCATCGCTTGACGGCGGGCAAGTTTACTCATGCCCTCATTTGACCAGTAGTAGAATAAAAATAGAAGAATGGCTCCTAAGGTCATAGCCATGAGGCCCCAGATTCCTCCAGCACTTTTTAAGAAACCAAATGCTTCTTCTGGATTCGTTTGATATAATGCCATAAGGGTTGCTGGCGTTAAACAATGCCAAGTCTTTATGTAGTAGCCAATCTGAATTATAGGTATTATAGAAAGGCTCCATTGTATTAGCGCTATAATAAGGCTTACCCTACGTCGATAGGGTAAGTGATAGGCTATAAAGTAATGGATTAAGCTAAGTCCCATAAAGAGCAAGGCGCCAAATAAGAAATCTGAAAAGAATTCATAAAAGTAAAATGGTTTTGTATACGACCAGTGATATAGTAGTGGATATGTAAGGGCCCAGCTAAAGCCCAATAGACCATGGCCTAAAAATACACGATGCCACAAGGTACTACGAATTAATTGCTGAAATAAAGCTAGACCTAAGATGGAAGGGATAGCCAGTAAAGTTATATCTTCCCAATCAAAACCCAAGGTAATAGGTTCGTAAATATAGTAAAAGACGGCAAAGATGAGGATACACCACAAGGCTGCCTGTAAGATGGCGTTGCGCCACCAAAAAGTAAGTGGTTTCATAGTCAAGTCCTTTGTAATATAATATCATCAATACGATAGCAGAATTAGGGCAAAATTACAAGGAGATAATAGGATTTTACCTATACTTTAGGTTGTTAAATAGTAAATTTCTATGATACAATGAGAAAAAGGTTATCGAGACTTCGTGATAGCAATAAGAGGGGCCTATAACCCCTCTTATTTGTTTGACTATAAGGTGAGGAGACAGGATGAAATCCTACGAATATAAGTTGGCTGTATTTGAAGGGCCTTTGGATTTATTACTCCATTTAATTGAAAAGCATAAAATAGATATATATGATATTCCTATTGTAGAAATTACTTCACAATACATGGCACAACTTGAATTATGGCAAACTTTTGATATTCAATATAGTAGTGAGTTCTTAGTCATGGCAGCGACTTTATTACAGATTAAATCTCGCATGCTATTGCCACGAACAGCCCCTTTAAATCCAGAGGAAACGGAAGATCCTCGTGATGAATTGGTGGCTAATTTATTAGAGTATAAACAAATTAAAGAGTTGACCGATGCATTGACTGCAAAGACAGAAATAAGTAGTCAAAGTTTTAGTCGTCCTGATGCGTTAAGTCAATGGGGACAAGAATCTGTATTTCGTTTTGATATTGCTCAATTATATACAATCTTTAAATCTTGCTATGAACGGGCACAAGAAGTAGTACCTGAACCGCCTAAGGTTAAAGTGGAAAAAGAAGCGTATAGTTTAGAGGAGATGATTGATTCCCTATTGTTACGAGCTAAACAAACACGTCGTTTTAGTTTTGTCGCATTGTTGGAAGAAACTACAGTAAGAGCTGCGAAAGTAACTATGTTTATTGCTGTACTCGAATTGCTGAAACGACAGATTTTTAGCATTAGTGCTCCTAATGAGGGAAATAATGATGGTTCTTTGCAAGATGTAACACTAATTAGTGAAGTTATTTAAGCCTTTGAATCAGTTTATGTATAAAGAAAGGTATGAAAATAGAGTATGACAGATGTGAATCAGCCTACGGAAGCGATGTTATTGGCCCATGTAGAGGCCGTTTTATTTTCAGCGGCCAAACCAGTACCACTCGCTCTTTTAAGTGAATTATTTAATCTCTCTGAAGATGAATTAGATCACTTATTACAACTCTATAATGAGCAATTAGTAAAGAATCAACGCGGGCTGCGACTTAAGATTAGCGGTGTAGGTGCTGAATTGGTAAGTGCACCTGAAAGTAGCGCTTATGTGAGTCAAATTCGACAGCGCGAAGATCGTTTGTCTCCAGCCGCAATGGAGACTTTAGCAGTGATTGCATTT
Source organism: Veillonella intestinalis (assembly GCF_943192895.1). Classification (NCBI taxonomy): domain Bacteria; kingdom Bacillati; phylum Bacillota; class Negativicutes; order Veillonellales; family Veillonellaceae; genus Veillonella; species Veillonella intestinalis. Next base: position 165,506 of record NZ_CALPCB010000002.1, read on the forward strand.
AAGCAGCCTGTGACAAAGAGTGAAATAGAAGAAATACGTGGTGTAAATTGTGAAAAAGTGTTAAAACAGCTAGTCACGCGGGATTTAGTCATGGAATTAGGACGGAAGGAAAGTATAGGACGTCCTGTTATATATGGCACTACGGATACTTTCTTACGTAGTGTAGGGATTGAGTCTGTAGAGACATTGAAGCAAGAAGTAATTGAAGATATAGCAATTGAGCATAAGGAGGCGTAAAGATATACTGATGGAAACAGAACGTTTGCAAAAATATATTAGCCGTTGTGGATATGTATCCCGACGTAAAGCAGAAGAACTAATTGTAGCGGGCAAAGTGCAAGTTAATGGGCGCTTAGTTACAGAATTGGGTGTTAAAATTAATCCTGCCATTGATAGAGTAAAGATTGAAGGGCAGCGGATTGAACCTGAAGCATTGGAATACTATATTTTTAATAAACCAAAGGGAAGTATCACTTCAGTAGGTGACCCTCAAGGCCGAGCGACAGTTATGGATTATTTAAAAGATATAAAAACTCGAATTTATCCTGTAGGTCGACTTGATTATAATACAGAAGGCTTATTGCTTTTTACTAATGATGGGGCCCTAGCACAGGCTTTAATGCATCCTTCTCGAGGTATTACAAAGACTTATGAAGTTAAACTAAAAGGTCGAGTTCTGGATGAACATCTTGAGGCTTTGAGTAAAGGGATTACATTGGAAGATGGTATAACTTCGCCGGCAGATTTAGTTGATTATGGATTTGATGGCAAAACTAATACTACGACGGTAGAAATTACTATTCATGAAGGTCGTAATCGTCAAGTGCGTCGAATGTTTGAACATTTTAAATACAGTGTGTACAATTTAAAACGCATAGCTTATGGTGGTTTAACTCTATCTGGTTTAAAACGTGGTGCTTATCGCAAATTACAAGGCGAAGAAGTAAGACAACTAAAAGCTTTTTGCAAATTACCGTTTGGCAAGACTAGTAATAATGATGCAAATGGTAAACGTGTATTAACTAAAGACAATAAAAAGCAATTTGGTCGTAGTGGCGCTAATCGTGGCAGTCAACGCCATAGTAGAGGAGGCCGTTAATGAAACATATCCTTGTGATAGGTGCTGGCGCAGCAGGACTCATGGCGGCAACTATTGCAGCCCGTGAAGGAGCCAAAGTTACGCTTATTGAGAAGATGAATATGGTAGGCAAAAAAATGGGTATTACTGGCAAAGGGCGTTGTAATATTACTAATGATGCACCTATTGCTGATTTTATTGGTAAAACGCCTGGTAATGGCAAGTTTTTAATGAGTGCCTATCAACAATTTGATAATCGTGATTTATTGGATTTATTACATAGCTGGAAACTAGCAACTAAAGTAGAACGAGGTGGCCGAGTGTTTCCAGAGTCTGACTCAGCCTTAGAAGTACGCAATATGTTTATGCGTGTTTTTAAAGGGTATGGCGGTATACTTCATTTGAACGAAGCAGTAAAAAAAATAATCGTAGAAGCTGGTGAAGTAAAAGGTGTTGTAACCGATAAGGAGACTTATTATGGTGATGCTGTTATTTTAGCTACTGGTGGTTTATCCTATCCTTTGACAGGTTCTACTGGTGATGGTTATAAAATGGCAGAAGCGGTAGGTCATACGATTACAGATTTGCGACCATCTTTAGTGCCTCTAGAAACCAAAGAGCTATGGGTAAAGGATTTAATGGGTTTAAGTTTACGTAATGTTGAACTTTCTGTAGTAGCTAAAGACAAGGTGCAGAGTAAGCAATTTGGCGAAATGATGTTTACTCATTTCGGTATTACAGGCCCTATTGTGTTATCGTTGAGTCATACCGTAGGGAAGCTATTAAAGAAAAAGAATATAGGCACGATTTTGTTAGAGATTAATTTAAAACCAGCTTTGACAGTAGAACAATTAGATCAGCGTATACAACGTGATTTTGTAACCTATTCCAAGAAGCAATTAGCTAATGGTTTGAAAGATTTATTACCACAGCGGTTAATACCTGTCATAATAGAATTGGCGGAACTAGAATCAGATAAATTTATCAATCAAATCAGTCGGGAAGAACGGTTACGCTTAGTTCATGTTTTACAACATATGCCATTAACATTTAAACAAATGCGTCCGATTGCGGAAGCTATAGTAACGGCTGGTGGTATTTCCGTTAAAGAGTTTGTGCCTAAGACAATGGAGTCAAAGAAAATAAAAGGCTTATATGCAGCTGGCGAGGTATTAGATATTGATGCTTTTACAGGAGGCTATAATTTACAAGCCGCTTTTGCTACTGCGTATGTGGCGGCTCAACATGCTGTGTATAGTGATGAAATATAGTATTTTTAAGTCCATGCTTACTGCATGGCAAGGAGTTTTGCATTATGAGTAATAAGCGGATTGCTGTAGCTGTTGATGGACCTGCTGGGGCAGGCAAAAGTAGTATCTCTAAAGTAGTAGCAAAAAAATTAGGCTATTTATATATTGATACAGGTGCTATGTATCGCGCAGTTACTTGGGCAGTTTTACAGCAGGGAATTGATCCAACTGATGAAAGTGCTGTAACAACTTTGTTAGATAATTTAACTTTGCGTTTGGAACCAACTGTTGAGGCTTTTAAAGTATTTGTTAATGGCGAAGATGTGACTGATGCTATTCGCAGTCAAATGGTCAATAACTCTGTATCTCAAATTGCATCCATTAAAACGGTACGCCAATTTTTAGTGGCTCAGCAACGTGCTATGGCTGCTGGTGGTGGCGTTATTTTAGATGGTCGTGATATTGGTTCGGTTGTGTTGCCTCAGGCGGAATTAAAAATTTATTTGACAGCCTCAGTAGATGCGCGGGCTAAGCGTCGTTGGCTAGAAACTAAAGAGAAAGAATCTATTTCCTTAGAAACTATTAAAGCTAGTGTAATGGCGCGTGATGAGATGGATACCAATCGTAAAGAGTCTCCATTAGTTTGTGTACCAGAAGCGATTGTGGTGAATTCAGATAATTTAACTTTTGATGAAACTGTAGACCGTATGGTACAATTAATAACAGCAGCTGAACAGTAAAGGAGTATTGCTTTATGGATAAATTTTCAGAATGTTTATGGCGTTCTGCCTTTCAAATTGTATATGGTTGGATATACAAAACAGATGTAGTAGGGCGTGAGAATTTTCCTAAGGAAGGCCCTGTAATAGTAGCGCCAAATCATAAAAGCAATAATGATCCTTGTATTGTGGGGCATGCCTTGCCTAGACATGTAAGTTTCATGGCTAAGGAAGAATTATTTAAAAATCCTATATCCAATTTTCTTTGCCGCTGGTTAGGCGCTTTTCCGCTTAAACGGGGTGGTGTAGATAAAATCGCAATTCGACATGCTATGAATTTGCTAAAAGAAAATTTGGTATTAGGTATTTTTCCAGAAGGTACACGGCAAAAAAAAGATAAAATGTTAGGCCGTTTTCATGATGGTGTTGCTTCTATGGCTCTTCGCACGGGTGTACCAGTAGTGCCAGTAGCAATTATGGGCTCCTATGCAATACAACGGGGACAAGTAGCGGCTATAATTGGTAAGCCTATTCCTGTAGAAAAAGCAAAGCCCACAGCAGAAGCTATTGCTGCTTTAAATGAAGAAATTAAATCAGCCTTAGAAAGCCTAATGGAAGAGTATAGAGCTAGTCATCCTGACTTTAAACGATAAAGGAGACAAACGTGGAAATACGTATTGCAGAAAATTGTGGCTTTTGTTATGGTGTAAAGCGTGCTGTAAGCATGGCACAAGATACCTCAAACCATTTAGACCGTAGTTATACATTAGGTCCTATTATTCATAACCCTCAGGTAGTTGCCAATTTAGAAAATCATGGTGTATATGCTGTGGATTCCTTGGAAGAAATTCCTAAAGGCACTGTCATTATTCGTTCTCATGGGGTAGGGCCTGCTATTTATGATGAAGCTACTAATAAAGGCCTTCATGTAGTAGATGCTACTTGTCCGCATGTAAAAAAAGCGCAACAAGATGCTAAATCGGTAATTGACTCTGAAATGTCACTTGTTATTTTGGGCGAAAAAAAGCATCCTGAAGTAATTAGTATCAATTTATGGGCGCAAAACAAAGGCATAGTCATAGAATCGGAAGAAGAAGCTGAAATTCTGCCTTTCGTGGAAAATAGGGGTGTAGTTGTACAAACTACCTTTTCACAATTTAAATTTCAAAGTATAATAGATATATTAGAGAAAAAAACTCAAAATCTAAAGGTTTTCAAAACGATTTGCACAGCTACTCAAGAACGTCAAAATTCGGCAGTAGACTTGGCAAAAACGGTGGACCTTATGATTGTGGTAGGTGGTAAAAACAGCGGTAATACGAACAGATTAGCAGAGGTCTGTCGTGACGTTGGATGTACTACTTATCATATAGAGACCGCTGCTGAATTAGAACTGGCTTGGTTTAACGAAGTCAACACGGTAGGGGTTACAGCCGGTGCATCGACACCCGACTGGATAATTAAGGAGGTCATTGACACAATGAATGAATTTGAAGAATTGTTAGCCAAAGAAGCTGACTGGGCAGAAGACTTTAAGAAAGGCACTGTAGTAGAAGGTACTGTAGTAGAAGTTGACGACGACAAAGCGTACGTTTCCTTCGGTTATAAAACAGAAGCAACTTTGAACCGTACTGAAATCGCTTATCCAGCACCTGCCTCTGCAAAAGACGTGCTAAAAAATGGCGATCACATCAAAGCCGTAATCATGAACCACATCAAGGAAGATAATCCTATCTACTTGTCCATCACTCGTTTGGCTAAAGACGAAGATTGGCAGTATGTACAAGAAGCTCAGGAAAAAGACGAACCTATCATCTGTAAAGGTGTGGACGCAATTCCAGCTGGTCTTGTAGTAACTGTAAAATCCCTTCGTGGTTTTATTCCACTTTCCCAAGGGGATGTACACTTCGTTAAATCTCTTGATAGCTTAGTAGGTACTGAATTTGAAGCTAAGGTATTAGAAATCGACGAAAAGAAAAACCGTTTGGTTCTTTCCCGTCGTGCAGTATTAGAAGTAGCTCGTCAGGCTAAATTAGAAGAAGCCTTGAAAAATATTAATGTTGGCGACAACTATAAAGGTATTGTACGTAAAATTATGCCTTATGGTGCGTTCGTTGATATCGGTGGTATTGAAGGTTTGCTTCACATCTCCGATATTTCTTGGCACAAAATTAAACGCGTAGAAGACGTGTTATCCGTTGGTCAAGAAATTGAAGTTAAATTGCAATCCTTTGATGAAGAAAGCAACAAACTTTCCTTATCCTTAAAAGCATTAACTAAGAGCCCTTGGGATGTAGCTGAAGAAACTATCAACGTGGGTGATGTATTAACTGGTAAAGTTGTTCGTTTAGTAGCTTACGGTGCATTCGTAGCTGTTAACGACGACATCCAAGGTTTACTTCACATTTCTCAAATTACTAAACAACGTAATGCTAAAGTAGAAGACTACTTAACTCGTGGTCGTGAAGTAGAAGTTAAAGTTATTTCTCTTAACAAAGATGAAAAGAAATTGGGTTTAGCTTTAACTGAATTAATGGAACCAGTAGAATCTGCTGATTCTGACGCTGAATAATTTTAGCAATTAGCACATAGTGCTTTTATAAAGGAGCTGTAGGTGGAATTTCCACTTTACAGCTCCTTTTGTCTATTTTATGATGAAGTAAAGCAATTAGTTTGTTTTTTACGCTTATAGTGAAGGCTAAGTTCTTTATGGATTACGTTGAATATGTTACAATGTAAAGTGATATTTTATGTTTGATTGAGGTGACAATATGGCAAAACCATTAGTAGCAGTAGTAGGGCGTCCTAATGTGGGAAAATCTACGTTGTTTAACGCCATAGTAAATAAACGTATTTCCATTGTAGAGGATATTCCCGGTGTAACACGGGATAGAATTTATTTTGACGCAGAATGGCTAAATAGAGAATTTACTATGATTGATACAGGGGGAATAGAGTTTATTACCGCTGATAGTCATGAAATTCCTAAAATGATGCGTTTACAGGCACAATTGGCTATTGAAGAAGCTGATGTTATTCTATTTGTTGTAGATGGTAAACAAGGGGTAGTACCAGCAGACGAAGAAGTAGCCAATATTTTACGAGCCAGTGGCAAGCCTGTTATTCTAGTAGTTAATAAGATTGATAGTGTAACACAAGAAGCAAATATTTATGAGTTTTATAATTTAGGCATTGGTGATCCTATTGGCATTTCTGCAAAAAACTTAATGAATCTTGGGGATTTGCTAGATGATGTAGTTAAGCATTTTCCTGATGGTGCCACAGCAGTATCAGAAGAAGATACCATTCACGTTGCTTTGATTGGCCGACCAAATGTGGGTAAATCTTCTTTAACAAATGCCTTATTAGGGCAAGATCGTGTTATTGTAAGTGATGTAGCCGGTACTACACGAGACTCTATTGATACACATTGGACACATGATGGTCAGAAATTTATTTTGATTGATACAGCCGGTATGCGTCGTAAAGCAAAAATTGATGCACCAGTAGAGCGCTATAGTATTGTACGTTCTTTGCGCTCTGTTGATCGAGCTGACATTGTAGTGCTTGTACTCGATGGTGTAGATGGAGTGACTGAGCAAGATAAAAAAATTGCTGGTTATGCTCATGAAGCTGGTAAAGGTATTGTTATCGTAGTCAATAAATGGGATTTAGTTGAAAAAGATGATAAAACTACGATTCGCTATACTGAAGATATTTATGATGAAATGGGCTTTTTGCGTTATGCACCTATTTTATTTGCTTCAGCTTTGACTAAACAACGAATTCATCGCTTATCTGATTTGATTAAATTTGTATCAGAACAGCAGCATATGCGCATTTCTACAAGTGTGCTCAACCAAGTGTTATCTGATGCGCAAAATGTAAATCCTGTGCCATCTCGCAGTGGACGCTTGCCTAAGATTTATTATATGACGCAAGCTTCCGTAAAACCGCCAACATTTATATTATTTGTTAATGAACCAGAATTAATTCATTTCTCTTATATGCGATTCTTAGAAAATCGTCTTCGTGAATCCTTTGGTTTTGAAGGTACGCCAATTCGTTTAATTTTACGTGGCAAGAAGGGAAATGATGACGACTAATGTTTACAATGTATACGGTTTTATTGGCTTTAGTTGCCTATCTATTAGGCTCTATTCCTAGTGGGTTAATTATTGGTAAGTTATTTTTTAATACTGATGTGCGTCAGTATGGAAGTAAGAATATTGGTGCCACTAATACGTATCGCGTATTAGGCATGAAAGCAGCCTTACCGGTATTCCTTTGTGACGCGGCTAAAGGTATGGCAGGGGTAGCGATTTTTTCACCAGAGCCAAACTTAATGCTCTTAGGTGGTATTTTAGCAATGGTTGGTCATAATTGGTCTGTATTTTTGGGCTTTAAAGGAGGCCGTGGTGTAGCTACGGGATTAGGAGTACTTATTTTTTTAGTGCCTCTTATTTCTGCTATTTGTTTTGCTACCTGGGCCGTGATTGTCTACTTTACTAAGTATGTTTCACTAGGATCTATTGTAGGGGCTGCCTTGGTGCCTATACTTATGATTGTTTTTGGCGAACCATTTTGGTATATCATTTTTGGTGGCGTAGCCGCTTTATTTGTAATTTTACGACATCGTGAAAATATTTTACGGCTCTTGCGTGGTCAAGAACTAAAAGTAGAACGAACGGAGCGTGATGATTCCTAATGAAAATTGGTATTATAGGTTCTGGGAGTTGGGGGACAGCATTAGCGTGTAAAGCTGCTCAAGCAGGCAATGAAGCCTGGCTCTATTGTCGTCGTGAAGAACAAGTTCAAGCACTGCGAGCGACTCGTGAAAACGTGACCTATTTGAAAGGTGTTATGTTACCTGACTCTTTGCAGATAAGTTCTGATTTAGCAACGATTGCAAAAGATAGTGATATTTTACTGATTGTAACGCCTTCTATTTATGTACGGCACACATTAGAACAATTACACTCTTTTGTGAACAAGTCTACTACTGTGGTTATTTGTTCAAAAGGCATTGAACGAGAAACTGGTAAACGATTATCAGAAGTAGCTAAAGAGGTACTAAGTAGTATTACAGATCGACTAGCTATTTTATCGGGGCCTAATCATGCAGAAGAAATTGGCCGTGATTTGCCAGCTACCACCGTGGTGGCTGGTACTAGTAAAGAGACTGCGGAGTTTGTGCAAAAAGCTCTTAGCACCCATAATTTTAGAGTGTATGTTAACGAAGATATGACCGGTGTAGAATTAGCAGGTACCACTAAAAACATTATTGCGCTAGCTGCTGGGATTGCTGATGGTATGGCATTGGGTGACAATTGTAAATCGGCCTTACTTACACGAGGGCTTCACGAAATGACAAAATTTGGTGTTGCTTTAGGGGCAAGGCGCGAAACTTATGCGGGCTTAGCAGGGATGGGTGATTTAATTGCTACTTGTATGAGTCAACATAGTCGCAATCGCGCTGCCGGCCAAAAATTAGCTAATGGCGAAACTATGGATTACATTATGAATCATTCCAATATGGTTGTAGAAGGTTTTTTTGCAGTAAAAACGGTGTATGAAGTAGCCCAAGCGAAGCAATTAGATTTGCCAATTACAAGTGTTTTATATGAGGTGTTATATCATCAAAAAGCACCACAAGAGGCCTTAATGGATTTAATGGGACGAAATTTAAAAGATGAAATGTTCCTATAATTAATTTTTCACCGTACATGTACTTTTATTTTGTTATATAATATACTATAATTAAGAGACAAGTGTAGGCATAAAGAGGGAAGTATGAGAATTATTGCAGGTCGTGCCAAAGGCCATAGTTTAAAAGCACCTAAAGGGATGAATACACGTCCGACCCAAGATCGGGTTCGTGAAAGTATTTTTAATGTGTTAAGTAATTATGGTTTAGTCGATACGACAGTCCTTGATTTATTCTCTGGCACAGGTGCTTTTGGATTAGAAGCAGTAAGTCGTGGTGCCTCACTAGCCGTTTGCGTTGATAAACGGACAGCGCGTATTATTAAAGAAAATGTAGTTCATTGCCATTTTGAACAAGACGTGGAAATTTTACCAGTTACTATTGAAGTAGCAGGTAAACAATTAGCAGGTCGGCAATTTGACTATATCTTCTCAGATCCACCCTATGAGCAAGGTTTTGTAGGTGCTACGTTAGCTGTAGTAGTGAATCAACAATTACTAAAAGAAAATGGAATGCTTATTGTGGAGCATCATGAAAAGGAACCACTTGTGTTACCAGAAGGCTGGCATATACTGAAAGAGCAGCAATTTGGTTATACAAAGGTTACGTATTGTGTACCCTATGAGCTTGAAAGGAGCTAGTATAGTGCGTATTGGCATTTGTCCAGGGAGTTTTGACCCTGTCACAAATGGGCATGTCGATATTTTCGAACGAGCGAGTAAGCTTGTAGATACATTGATTGTAGCGGTTTTAGATAATCCTAATAAACATAGTTTATTCACGCAACAAGAGCGTGTGGAATTAATTAAAGCCTCTGTAGCCCATATACCAAATGTTGAGGTTGATTGTGCATCGGGATTATTAATTGATTATGCCAAGTCAAAGAATAGTTATATGATTATTCGGGGCTTGCGAGCGCTCAGTGATTTTGAATATGAGTTTCAGCGAGCTTTATTTTCAAAATATTTAGATGATGATATTGAAACTGTGTTTATTATGACAAATAATAAGTACTCTTTTGTTAGTTCAACAGGAATTCGTGAGTTAGCGAAATTTAATGGCTCTTTGGACGGTTTAGTTCCTGAAACAGTAAAAGAGGCTTTGAAAGCAAAGTTTGCAAATCGTAGTAAATAGTACTAATAGGAGTGGCGAGAATGAAAACAGAAAAACTTTTAGAAGATTTGGAAAATTTAATCGAAACCAGTGGTCGCATTCCTATGACCACCAAACGTGTTATTGAAGAAGAAGAAATTATGCGCGTACTAGACGCTATTAATGAGTCCTTGCCATTAGAGCTTGAAGAGTCTCGTCGCATTATGAACGAAAAAGACAAAATTTTGGCTGATGCACAACGTCAGGCAGATACTTTGATTGCACAAGCTAAAGATTACATTGCTAAATTGACAGAAGAAAGTGAATTAGTAAAGCAAGCGCAAACACAAGCAAACCAGATTATTATGTTAGCTAATCAATCCTCACAGGAATTGAAAGATAGCTCAATTCAATACGCTAGTGATGTAATGCGCTATGTAGAAAATAATTTAGAAAAAACATTAGAAAGCTTACGTCAAAATCGTGAAAGCTTAAAACAATCCAATCGAGAATAAGTAAATAAAGAGGCTCTCAGGAAGTAACCTTAGTATATAAGGTGTTTCCTGAGAGCCTTTTTGGTTTCTTATAGAATTATTCGTATAAATTTGTCCCTTCGTTGAGCTGTGGTTCTTTTGGATCAATGACCGCTGTTTTTTGATTTGTATAGATAACAAAACCCAGTGGCGAAGCAGGGGGCTTTTTAATAAATTTTATAGGCGCATAATCAACGGCCACTTTTGAAGACTCACGAGCTTTACTAAAATAAGCTGCATATTGAGCTGCTAAGGTAAGCATTTCATCAGTTGCCATAGTTCCTTCAATAGGCCGTAAAATAACATGACTGCCTTGAACTTGTAAGGTGTGGAACCAAATATCGGTAGGCTTGGCAAAACGATGGGTTAAATATTCATTTTGTTGATTATTACGACCTATAAATATTTCACCGCCATTGATAGGAAAGCGCATAAAATTATGTTTAGGTGCTTTGTAGCTAACAGGCTTCTTAGATTTTTTTAGTAAACCTGCTTGTTCGCATTCGTTATAAATTTCTTGTACTAACTCTTTACTATCGGCAATGGATAAGCTATATAAGACAGATTGAAGGTAATCTATGCGCTGTGCACTTTGATTTAATTGATATAAGCCACTTTGCATACGATTTTTTAATTTTGTATATTGTTTATAATAATGCTGTGCATTTTCAACAATTGTTAATTCTGGTTGTAAGGGAATCGTAATGGGCTCTACAGGTTCTACTAAAATATTATCCAAAGTAATTGTGGGCTTATATTGAGTATCTAAATAGGCATTAATCATTAATAAATCACCATATGATTTATATTCTTCGGCTTTATCACTAGCATCTAATTCCGCTTGAATCTTTGAATGGCGTAACTCTTCTTTTTTTATGGCCTGTTGCAAAGTTCGCTCTAACTCGTGAGTGGTTGTGTTAATACCTCCTTGTTTGACAACGGCTAATTCTAAAGGTTCTGATATAGAATCATAGGTAGTTTTTAATTGGCCACCTAGCGCCACTAAGTAAGTGAGGGGAATAGGGCTATAAAACTTCTTATGCTTTTCATTTTCATATTCTAATAATTGGGTTGCTATAGACAGATCGTTTTTTAGTGCAATTAAAGCCTGGCCTAATTCATTAATGGCTTCACTAGTTAAAGTGGTTAACTCTGTTTTTTCACTAAGATTAGCTTTATAACAAACTTCTTTTAATAAGGCTGGACCAAAGCCATTAAAAATGCGACGTACAGTTTCAGCTACTGTACCTTGACCAAAATTGTGCAATAACTCTAATATTTCGTTATCTTTAAACTCGAATAAACTACCACGTTCACTATTAGGGGGCAATTCATAAGGTAGTTTAGGGGCAATGGAACGTTCCCGATTCATTAATGGCGTTACATGGATTAAGGCTTCCAAAATAAGTCCATCTTGCACAAAGATACAATTTGAATATTTGCCCATTAATTCAATGTAAATTCGATTAGAAATAAGTGAGCCATCAAGGGCTAATTTATCAGCACTAACACGTAATATACGATCGCCATTAAGCTGTTCAATCGCAGTGATACGAGCGCCTTCTAAATGTTTGCGCAAGAACATGCATAAAGCAGTCGGTTCTTTTGGCAAATCTGTTATGCCATGACTTAAATAACAGGCAGGCATATTACCAGCCGTGATTACTAAATCTTGATTACCTTTACTTGTATTTACTTTAAGTACTAAAGTTGTTTTATCTATTTGCAATAGCCGCTGAATTTGGCCAGTAACAAGATGCTTGGCTAATTCTTTGGTTAAAACGGCTAAGGTTAAACCATCTAAATTCATAGTTAACTCCTTTGTAATATTCAATATAATAAGTATATCACATTTATAAACTATAGAAGGGAGTAGATTCCTTTACCCTGTGTAAGTAACGTGATAAAATGAAATAGAATATGAAGATTAAGACATATATGTGAAACAATATTATGTAGAAAGGATAACTGGTATTATGAATAGTATGACCGGTTTTGGTCGTGGCATTGGGGTTGATGAGAGTTTACAGATTACAATTGAAATAAAAAGTGTAAATTCACGATTTTTAGATCTTTATCTCAATATGCCATCAACCTTATATTTTTTAGAGAATACATTACGACGTCATATCAAAGAAACCCTTCAAAGAGGTAAAGTAGAAATTAATGTATCGCTTAAAAATACAAGTGATCGGGAGAAAGTTTTTACTGTAAATACAACGTTGGCTAATCAAATTCGAGATTTTTTAGTTGTCCAGGGTTTTTCACCAACTAAAGAACGAGTAGCCTTACGGGATATGATGAGTATTTCACAAGATTGGTTAGTTTTAGAAGATGTACCCTTTGAAGAGTCTAAATTAGAAGGCGCTGCTGTTAGCGCTTTAAATTTAGCGTTAAAGGGTCTTTGTGAAATGCGTGCTCTTGAAGGTAATAATTTACAAGTTGAAATTGAAAAACGAGTAAATACATTAGAGTCAGTATTGCAAGAAGTGACGGCTAACAAAGATATAGCTGTAAAAAAATACGAAGAGCGCTTATTACAGCGGATTCAAAACGTGCTAGATAAAACCGATGTAACGGTTAACATGGATCGTTTTCTGCAAGAAGTAGCCACTATGAGTGATAAAACAGATATTACAGAAGAAATTGTACGTTTTGGCTCTCATGTGGTACAATTAAGAAACACACTAAAAGAGAATCAACCGATTGGGCGTAAGTTAGATTTCTTATTACAAGAAATGAATCGAGAAGTAAATACAATGGGATCTAAAGGATCCGATTTAGCCATAACAGACCGTGTTGTAGTATTGAAATGTGAGTTAGAGAAAATTAGAGAGCAAATTCAAAATATAGAGTAGGTTGCAAGAGTAAGGAGTCACTAAGTATGAGTACAAAGCTTTTAAACATTGGATTTGGTAACATGGTTTCGGCAAATCGCCTAATTGCTATCATCAGTCCAGAGTCCGCGCCAATTAAACGAATGATTCAAGATGCGCGTGAAAAGAGTGTATTAGTAGATGCTACATATGGTCGTAAAACACGAGCTGTCTTAGTGATGGATAGTGGTCAGATTGTGTTATCAGCGATTCAACCAGAAACAGTAGCGCATCGTATTGTTCAAGCTACACCAGCTGAGTCTACGGAAGCGTAGGTGCTATTATGTCGGATAGAGGGATTTTGATTGTGTTATCTGGTCCTTCAGGGGCTGGTAAAGGGACTATTTGTGCCGAACTACGTAAACAAATGCCCAATCTTGTGTATTCAGTATCTATGACTACACGAGCACCACGCGTTGGTGAAGAAGAAGGGGTTAGTTATTTTTTTCGCAATAAGGAAACGTTTCAACAGCTTATCGAAGAAGATGCCTTCTTAGAATATGCTCAAGTATATGATAATTATTATGGCACGCCTAAGCAGCATGTAATGGATTTATTAAGCGAAGGCAAGAGCGTCATTTTAGAGATTGATATTCAAGGGGCTATGCAGGTAAAAGAGCGCTTTAGTGAAGCCGTGTTTATTTATATTGTACCGCCATCATTAGATATATTATCAAACCGTCTACGGGATCGTGGTACAGATGCTGCTGAGGTTATTGATAAGCGCCTTTCCAAAGCAAGCTCTGAATTAGCCTTAGCACATCGCTACGACTACATTGTGGTGAATGATATATTACCAGATGCAGTAGAAAAAGTGGCGTCCATTTTACGTGCTGAAGCTTGTAAAATTAAGCGAAATAAAGAAAAAATACAATATATTTATAAGCAATATGCGAAGTAAGGAGTAATGCGTTATGATGGTAAAACCTTTATTAAAGGATTTAGAAAAACATGTAGATAGTAAATATACATTGGTTACATTAGCAGCGAAGCGAGCTCGTGAATTAACCGATGGCGATGAAGCTATGGTTACCGGTCTTGATACAGATAAACCAGTATCAGTAGCGCTTCATGAAATTGCAGATGATAAAATTGGCTTTGCTCGTACTAAAGATGGTATTAAATAAAGCGTACGCTAAACGTGAACTATAATAGGTGTTGAGGATGAAAAATAAACACATAATCGTAGGTGTATCTGGTGGTATTGCTGCTTATAAAGCAGTAGAAGTAGTAAGTCGTCTTCGTAAATTAGGGGCAGAAGTAAAAGTTGTTATGACTGAAAATGCAACTAAATTTGTATCCCCTATGACATTTGGTGAAATTAGTGGACATCCAGTCGCTGTAAAGATGTTTGAAGATGTTCATGATTGGAATGTAGAGCACATTGCATTGGCTACTTGGGCTGATGCCTATGTAGTTGCACCTGCTACTGCTAATGTAATTGGTAAATTAGCATCTGGCATTGCTGATGATATGCTCACTACACAGCTTATGGCAACAAAAGCGCCTATCTTTTTATGCCCTGCTATGAATACTAATATGTATGAAAACCCTATTACGCAACGAAATATGAATACTTTACGAGAATTAGGCATGCATATTTTAGAAGCTGATAGTGGTCATTTAGCTTGTGGTGTAACGGGGAAAGGTCGTTTACCAGAACCAGCTCGCATTGTAGAGTGGTTATCTTTTCACATGATGAAAACTAATCTATTGTCTAATAAGACAGTAATCGTAACAGCTGGTGGTACACAAGAAGCTATCGATCCAGTGCGATATATTGGCAATCGTTCAAGCGGAAAAATGGGCTATGCTATAGCTGAACAAGCGGCCTTAGCTGGTGCTCGTACAATTTTAATTTCCGCGCCAACAAATTTGCCTGTGCCTTTTGGTGTAGAATTAGTTTCTGTTGATTCTGCTAGAGCTATGGAAGAAGCTGTAAATAGTCGCTATGAAGATTGTGATGCTGTTATTATGGCCGCTGCTGTAGCTGATTTTAGAGTCGAGAATATGGCTGACACAAAAATTAAGAAGATGGATACATTAGAACTTAAATTAGTCAAAAATCCAGACATTCTTAAAGGGCTAGGTGCGAATAAAACTCATCAAAAGTTAATTGGTTTTGCTGCGGAAACTCAAAATGTTATTGAATACGGCAAATCTAAGGTACTTAACAAAAATCTTGATATGTTAGTGGCCAATGATGTAAGTAAGCAAAATGCAGGCTTTAATGTTGACACTAATGAAGTTACCTTGATTTATCCAGGTGGTCAAGTTCGTCCATTGCCACTTATGACAAAAATTGATGTAGCTAAGCGAATTATTTCAGCCTTGGCAGAATTGTAATTCTATTGTATAATGAATCAGTGATATGAAGTATCACAATCAGTTTAATAATAACTTTTGTCTCATCAAGAGTAGTGGAGGGAAAGGCCCTGTGAAGCTACAGCAACCATTCATAATGAAAAGGTGCTAAGTCCGACGGTACTATGCCGAAAGATGGGGTTTGATTCCTCATCGTTTGGCTGATGAGGAATTTTTTTATGGAGGTATTGGGTAAATGGCTGAAAAACATGTTTTTTTCACATCAGAATCCGTAACAGAAGGTCATCCTGATAAAATTGCTGACCAAATTTCGGATGCTGTGCTTGATGCAATTCTTGCACAAGATCCAACGGCTCATGTTGCTTGCGAAACGCTCGTAACAACAGGTCAGGTTCATGTAGTAGGGGAAATTTCTACTAAATGTTATGTTGATATTAATCATATAGTGCGTGAAACTATTCGTGAAATTGGATATACTCGTGCTAAATATGGTTTTGATTGCGATACTTGTGGTGTTAATGTAGCGATTGATGAACAGTCCGTAGATATTGCTATGGGTGTTGATGATGCACTTGAAACTCGTGAAGGCGGAAGTGATAAATTTGATAAGATTGGTGCTGGTGACCAAGGTATGATGTTTGGTTACGCTACCAATGAAACAGAAGAATTTATGCCTATGCCAATCGCGTTGGCTCATCGTTTATCCCGTCAGTTAACTAAAGTTCGTAAAGATGGTACTTTACCATATCTTCGTCCCGATGGGAAAACTCAGGTAACTGTTGAATATGTAGATGGTGTGCCTAAGCGTATTGAAACTATCGTTATTTCTACACAACATGGTCCAGAAGTAACGCGTGAACAAATTGAAGCTGATTTAAAAGAATTAGTAATTAAACCAGTATTACCTGAAGGTTTTGTTGATGAAAATACTAAATTCTTTATTAATCCAACAGGCCGTTTTGTTATTGGTGGTCCTCAAGGGGATGCTGGTTTAACTGGTCGTAAAATTATTGTAGATACTTACGGTGGTATGGCTCGTCATGGGGGCGGTGCTTTCTCTGGTAAAGATCCTACAAAAGTTGACCGTAGTGCAGCGTATGCAGCTCGCTATGTAGCTAAAAACATTGTAGCAGCTGGCCTTGCTGATAAATGTGAAATTCAGATTGCTTACGCTATTGGCGTAGCAAAACCAGTATCCATTATGGTGGAAACTTTTGGCACTGCTAAAGTTGCGGAAGAAAAAATCGCGGAACTTGTTAAGAAACATTTTGACCTTCGTCCAGCAGGTATTATTGAAATGCTTGACTTGCTTCGTCCAATTTATCATCAAACAGCAGCATACGGTCACTTTGGTCGTACTGATGTTGATCTTCCTTGGGAACATACTGATAAAGCAGATATTCTTCGTAAAGAAGCAGGCTTATAATTAAAAATCGTCATACAAATAGGCATTCGACATTCTTAAGAATATTGTCGTTTCGTAATTTGTATGACGATTTTTTTATTGTATTCTAAGACTGTCTTTTATTTAAAAATATCGAAAAAAATGGTATAATAAAAAATACTGCAAAGGAGGGATAGTATGCGTGTAGCGGAGGTTATTATTAATCGCCCAGCAAAGAAAATGAATAGTCCATTCAGCTATGCTGTGCCGCCACAATTAGGCGAAATTGCCATTGGTACACGGGTAGCTGTCCCTTTAGGGCGAACAAAAGAAGAAGGTATACTTATTGGCTATCGTGAGTTAGATGAGATTCCTTCTTATGAAATCAAGCCTATTCAAGCAGTATTGGATAAAGAACCGTGGTTTACCCAGGAAATGCTAGCAACAGCAGAAAAATTAAGTAAATATTATTTATGCGCTTTATCGGAAGCGTTAAGTTTATTTACTATTGATAAGAAACAATTGAAAAGTTATGAACGGCCTAAAGAACAATGGCTAGTAGTGCAGCCCTGGTTTCAACCAGCGCATATTCCACTAAAACGGAAAAAGCAGCGAGAATTAGGTTTCTATTTACAAGAGTTAGGCACTGCATCGGTTCATAGCCTTCAAAAAGACGGTTTTACCTTACCGGTTATTAAACAAGTCATGATGTATGAAGGCATTACGGTAGAGGAGCGATATACTCAAACAAAGACAAAGTTTAATTCTTGTCCAATGAAAGAGTTATCCTTAACTGATGAGCAGCGCCAATGTTATGAACCGATTAAAACAGCGGTTACAAATTGTGTAGCTGATACTTTTTTATTACATGGTGTTACTGGTAGTGGCAAAACACAAATTTATATGAAAGCAGCCAGCGATTGCATTGCTATGGATCGTATTGCCATTGTACTGGTACCGGAAATTATGTTAACTAATCAAATTGTTACTCGGTTTGTAGAGGCATTTGGTGATGAAGTAGTGGTATTCCATAGTAAGTTAACGATTAGTGAGCGGTATAATAATTGGGAACGATTACGACGTAAAGATAGTCACATTATAATTGGTGCTCGGTCAGCTGTGTTTGCGCCTACTGAAGATATTGGGCTTATTATAGTAGATGAGGAGCATGATACATCATATAAACAAGAAGATATGGTCCGTTATCATGCTCGTGAAGTGGCTCAGTGGCGTTCTAAGGCCAATCATTGCCCTTTAATTTTAGGTTCGGCTACGCCATCTATTGAGTCGTATTATTTGGCTAAAGAGGGAATGTATAAGCTTTTAGAATTAAAGCATCGAATTTTTCACCAGCCATTACCTAAAGTACAGATTATTGATATGAAAGAAGAAATGATGTATGGCAATTATTCTGTATTTTCAGGAGCCATGAGTCATTTAATTCGTCAAACGCTAGCGAATAAAGAACAGATGATTGTTTTATTGAATCGTCGTGGGTATAGTACCTTTGTTATGTGTCGTGAATGTGGTGAACCGATTAAGTGTCCTCATTGTGATGTTGCTATGGTATATCACCAAAGTGGTGATGCGTTACGATGTCATTATTGTGAATATCATGAGCCTGTACCAAAAGTATGTCCTCATTGTGGTAGCCAGAAGATTAAATTCTTTGGTTCTGGCACACAAAAAGTAGAAGAAGAATTACAGCGTAATTTTCCAAAGGCTCGTATTGCCCGTTTAGATCAAGATGTCACCGCTAAAAAGGGCAATGGTGAACAAATTCTGGCTGATTTTGGTGCTGGGGCATACGATATTTTACTAGGTACTCAAATGGTGGCGAAAGGTCATGATTTTAAAGGTGTTACTGCCGTTGGCGTATTGACAGCGGACTCGGTATTAAATATTCCTTTATATAGTGCTTCAGAGCGAACCTTTGACTTATTAACACAGGTAGCAGGCCGTGCTGGACGAAGTACGGGGAAAGGGCAAGTAGTAATTCAAACCTATAATCCGCTACATTATGCTATAATAAAGAGTAAGGCTCATGATTATATTGGCTTTTATAATGAAGAAATACAGGCCCGTGAAATGCTCGGGTATCCACCGCTAGGCGCGATGATGCATTTTCGAATCCAGCATAAAGAGTCATCTAAAGCGATGGCCATTGCAGAAAAGATTGTTACTGCGTTGGAGCCTTTTGCAGTGCCAGGTGAGCTTGATATTATGGGGCCTTATGAAGAAGGTATCAAGAAAGTACGTGATTTATATCGTGTGGCTATTATGGTGCGAGGCAATAATTTAGAGTCCATAAAAGACTTTATATACAATTCATGGATTTTTACACAAGAAGGATTACATATTGATGTAGATCCTGTTTAATAGGAGGAAGTATGGCAGTTTTAGATATTGTAAAAGCGGGACATCCCGTATTAAAAAAAGTGGCAGAGCCAGTTGACTTTGTGAATAAAAAATTACGTCAATTATTAGATGATATGGCGGAAACTATGCGTGTTGCTGATGGTTGTGGTTTAGCAGCACCGCAAGTTAATGTTTCACAACGAATCATTGTAGTGGACGACGGTACTGGCTTACAAGAATTTATTAACCCAGAAATTGTTAAAGCCGATGGTGAGCAAATCGGTGTGGAAGGTTGTTTAAGTGTACCAGGGTATTTTGGTGATGTTAAACGTTATCAAGATATCGAAGTTCACTATATTGATCGTCATAATAAAAAGAAAAAATTAAAAGCGGAAGGCTTTTTAGCTCGAATTATTCAACATGAAATTGATCATTTAAATGGTATTTTATTCATAGAAAAAGTAGAAGCTGCTTATAAATTAAAAGATGAAAATGCAGTGGCTATGGCAGAAGCGGAAGCAGATATTGTAAAAGAATCAGCACAAGCATAGGAGGTATACATGGAGTCATTACGGGTTATTTTTATGGGAACCCCTGATTTTGCTGTACCTACTTTACAGGCTTTAATTGATGGCCCGCATAAAGTAGTCGGCGTTTTTTGCCAGCCAGATAAACAAAAAGGACGTGGCAAAAAAGTGCAAATGCCACCAGTTAAAGAGTGTGCTTTAGCAGCTGATGCACCTGTATATCAACCAGTTACGTTACGTGATGAAGAGTCTGAAACCTTATTGCGTTCGCTAGCACCTGATGTGGTAGTAGTAGTCGCTTATGGTAAAATTTTACCGCCATGGCTTATTCGTTTACCTAAATATGGATGCATTAATGTACATGCATCCTTATTACCAAAATATCGTGGTGCCGCACCGATCCATTGGGCTATTTTAAATGGCGATACGGAAACAGGCGTGACAATTATGCAAATGAATGATGGCCTAGATACAGGTGATATGCTTGAAATCATTCCGTTAGGGATAAAACCAGATGAAACAACGGGTGAATTATTTGACCGTATAGCACCTATGGGGGGCGAAGTCATTAACGAAGTGTTAGCAAAAGCTATAGCTGGCACTCTACAACCGGTTAAGCAGGACAATACATTGGCTACTTATGCTAATAAGATAACCAAAGACATGGGAGCCTTAGATTGGAATTGCAGCGCTGAGGAATTGGCTAATCAAATTAGAGGTCTTAGTCCAGCGCCAGGCTGTTTCACTTTTTTTGACGATGGTAAACGTATTAAAGTATGGCAAGCACATGTAGTTAAAGATACCACCTTACTATCCAATTTATTACCTAATGTAGCTACAACTATGCCAGGTACAATTGTAGCTGTAACAGAGAAAAGTTTCTTTGTAACTACTGGCAGTGGTGTATTAGAAATAGTAGAAGTACAGCCAGATAATAAGAAACGCATGAACGCTGGCGACTTTTGTCGTGGACATCAAGTAAAGGCAGGATTAACACTGAATGCGTAATCAACAAGAAAGCTTAGGACAATATCCTTTGTATTTTAAATTAACCTTTGCTGTATTTGTTATTCTCACTTTATTATGGGCAGTTTTAGGCTATTTATTATGGCCTGGGCTACATCGCTGGGGTGAACCTATAGCGATTACAGCAGAAATTCTTTTAGCTCTATTTCCTTTACTCTGTTGGATTATGTGGGGAAGTATGGCCTTAGCAGCAACGAGTCATTTACGAATTCATCCCATTTGGCTTCGTATTAGTAATCGTTGGCTCTATGCATTTTTTCCGTTTGTTTTATTAATCGGTAAAATTGTAGGTATCACTAAAGATAAGGCTAGTCAAGCACTAATTGATTTAATTAACCATTTAGTTGAGTTAAATTTGTATAAAGTACCAGCTGATCGAGTGCTACTATTAACGCCTCATTGTTTACAACAAAGTGATTGTGTGCATAAAGTAACAACGGATGTTCATAATTGTAAACGCTGTGGACGCTGTCAGGTAGGAACTTTACTTGATATTGCAGATACATATGGGTGTAAATTTGTAGTAGTTACTGGCGGCACTTTGGCAAGGCTTATGATTAAAAATATTAGACCTAAAGCCATTGTGGCCATTGCTTGTGAACGAGATTTAGTGAGTGGTATGAATGATGTATTTCCAATTCCTGTTATAGGTGTACTTAATGAGCGTCCTTGCGGACCTTGTTGTAATACACGGGTAGATACAGACCGAATTAAAGATGTAGTGGAGAAGTTAATTAATGGCTAACATGCAAACATCGAGGCAAACCTCGCAAGGACAAGTAAATATTCGCCGCTTAGCCGTACAAGCTTTATTAACGATTAATCGTGACGGAGCGTATGCCAATATTGTGTTGCAACAAATATTGGCCGAACAACACTTAGGAGATGTGGATCGCCGTTTTTTTACAGAACTTGTGTATGGTGTAGTTCGTCGAAAAAACTATTTAGATGCTATTATTGAAGGCTTAGCCAAAAGACCTTTACGCAAATTATCTTCGATTGTAGTTGAAATTTTACGATTAGGGCTTTATCAGCTTATTTATATGGATAAAGTACCTGATAGTGCTGCTGTCAATGAAAGTGTTAAGCTGGCTAAAAAAATGGCTAGAGGCCTTGATGGTTTTGTAAATGGTGTATTGCGCAATTTTATTCGTAATCGTGATAGCTTTAGCATTGATGAATTAGCTACAAGTGAAGTGGAGCGTTTAGCATTTATTTATAACCAGCCTCTTTGGCTATTAGAACATTGGCTAACTATTTATGGTGAAGAAAAAACCCTTGGTCTATGTGCTTGGTTTAACGAACGACCTAAACTGACCGCCCGCATCAATACTTTAAAGCTTTCCATTCCTGAAGCACTGAAGGCGATAGAAGAGGCTGGCTGGGAAGTAGAGCCAACGGGTAAACTGCCAGAAGCAGTACATATTACGCGCCATCATGGGTCTTTAGAAAACTCTTCATTAGTAAAAGATGGTATTTTAACCTTTTCTGATGAAGCTTCTATGGCCGTAGCCTATGTAGTGGATCCTAAGCCGGGTGAGCATATTCTTGATTGCTGTGCCGCTCCAGGGGGGAAAACAATGCATATGGCAGCTCGCATGAATAATGAGGGTCGTATTATAGCTGATGATATTCATGAGCATAAATTAGGGCTCATGGCTACAAATGCGAAACGATTAGGTGTTACTAACGCTGAGTTTAAATTGCAAGACGCCACAAAGCTACCTTCTGAGTGGCAAGAAACATTTGATAAAGTATTAGTAGATGCGCCTTGCTCAGGTCTAGGTATTTTACAGCGGAAGCTAGATATGCGTTGGCATAAAACAGCCGAGTCTTTACAATCATTACCGCTTTTACAGTTTGATATTTTAGAACAAGCTGCTAAAACAGTAAAGAACGGCGGTGTACTTGTATATTCAACTTGTACTATTAATGAAGCCGAAAACGAAGAGGTAGTTAATAAATTTTTAGCTACTCATAGTGAATTTGTCTTAGAAGATAGTGCTCCGTTTTTACCATTTCCTGTAACAGGTCCAATGATTACGTTATGGCCGCAACGAGATGAAATGGATGGCTTTTTTATAGCACGCCTACGTAAACAGGGTTAATACTTACAAAATTGATTACTTAAGGATATAATTATGATAGAATTATTAGGTAAGAACCTCACAGAATTACAAACCATAATTGTGGAAGCAGGATTTCCAAAGTTTCGTGCCAAGCAAATTATGGATTACATATATAAACGTTATGTTTTTGATTTCGAAGCGATGCAACAATTACCAAGCAATATGCGTGACTGGTTAGTAAAGGAGTGCGTAATTTCTATTCCAGAAGTGGTGACTGAAAAGACTGCGCCCGATGGTCTAACCAAAAAATTACTGTTAAAACTTTCAGATGGTAATCAAGTGGAAACAGTGTTAATGAAACAGCATTATGGTAATTCAGTTTGTGTATCTTCACAAGTAGGCTGTGCTATGGGTTGTGTGTTTTGCGCTTCTACCACAGGTGGCTTATACCGGAATTTAGAAACTCATGAAATTGTGGCACAAGTACTACTTTTTGGTGCTTTACTAAAAGAGCGGATTCACTCCATCGTAGTCATGGGAGCCGGCGAACCACTACAAAATTATACCAACACTATTAATGCACTTCGTCTGCTTCATGAAAAAGAAGCCTTTGATATTGGCTATCGTCGTATGACCTTATCTACTTGTGGTGTTGTAGAGAATATCTATTTGCTAGCTGATGAAGGTATTCCTATTACCTTAGCACTTAGTTTACATGCCCCAAATGATACTATTCGACGTGAAATTATGCCAATTGGTGCTCACTATAATTTAGAAGATGTATTGGCATCAGTAAAAACTTATTATGAAAAAACTGATCGTCGAGTTACATTTGAATATATATTAATTGATGGTATTAATTCATCTATTGAAAATGCACATGAATTAGGTGAATTGGTAAAAGATTTTCCAAATTGTAATGTTAATTTAATTCCTGTTAATGGGAATGAACATATTCAACTGTTTAAACCGTCACGACGCCAAATGGAAGCTTTTAAAAATATTGTAGCTTCTTATGGTGTAGCTGTAACTGTGCGTAAAGAAATGGGCGATGCTATTCAAGCTGCCTGTGGACAATTAAAAGTGCAACACGCTCAGAAACAGTCTGAATGATTGAAACATGTGTGAAGGAGGACCTATGAAAAGTATAGGCATGAGTAAAATTGGTTTAGTGCGTCAGCGCAATGAAGACCGATTTTATATTGGCGATTCCTTTTGTATAGTCACTGATGGAATGGGTGGCTATAAAGGTGGTGAAATCGCAAGTACCATGGTAGTCGATACTATATCGGCAGAATTACAGGCAGCAGACACTATTTCTGTAGACACGTTACGTCAAGCAGTGGCTAAAGCGAATATAGCTGTTTTTGATCGAGTACAAGCTACACCAGAATTAGAAGGAATGGGAACAACGGCTGTTGTAGCCTATGTAGTGGGGACTACTTTATATTGGGCTAATGTAGGCGATAGTCGGCTTTATGTTTTTCATGAGGGAGAACTTACACAAATAAGTATTGACCATTCGATGGTACAAGTTTTGTATGATGCTGGTGAATTAGCTGCTGACGATATGTTACAACATCCGCAACGCAATGTATTAACTCGTGCGGTTGGCGTAGGGGCAGTCGTCGATATAGATGGCGGTGAATATAAGTTAGCTCCAGGGGATAGAATTTTGTTGTGTTCTGATGGCCTCACTGGTTACATCGAGCAAAGTATAATTGAAGAAGCCTTCCGTAAGGAAGCAAAAGATGAACGTCTTATTGAGGACTTAATGACCTTAGTTTACGATCATGGGGCTCGAGATAATGTGACAATAGTGATAGGTACTGTTGACTAGGAGTGAGGTGAGAACATGAAAGAAACAGCAACAAAATTACAAGACTTAGTTCTTGATAATCGCTATAAAATAATTTCTAAAATTGGCGTTGGTGGCATGGCTGATGTATTTAAAGGGGAAGACTTATTATTAGGCCGTCCTGTAGCTATTAAAGTATTGCACCAAAACTTTGCTGGTGATGATGATTTCGTAGCCCGCTTCAAACGAGAGGCTCAAGCAGCTGGTAAACTAAGCCATCCTAATATTGTGAGCATGTACGATGTAGGATTTGATCAAGGATATCACTATATTGTCATGGAATACATTGAAGGGGAAACCTTAAAAGAATATATTACTCGACATGAACGATTGCCTATTGATAATGCAGTTAAATTTACAATCGCTATTGCTGAAGGGTTAGAACATGCCCATGCAATGGGAATTGTTCATTGTGATATAAAACCCCATAATGTATTAATAACTAAACAAGGTCGCATTAAGGTTACTGATTTTGGTATTGCCCGTGCTATGAATGCTGGCACAACTATGATGTATACAAATTCCATTATGGGATCTGCTCATTATTTATCACCCGAGCAAGCTAGTGGCAAGCCAGTTAATGGAAGCACTGATATCTATTCCTTAGGGGCTGTGCTTTATGAAATGCTAACAGGCCGAGTTCCTTATGAAGGTGAAACGCCGATTAGCGTTGCTTTAAAACATGTAAGAGAAAAATTAATATCCCCAACTCGTTATAATCCGAGTATTCCTACTTTATTAGAGTCAGCGGTTATTAAATCATTAGCGAAACGACCAGAGGATCGTTTTAATAATATATCTGAAATGATTTCAGCACTGCGCATGTCACAAGGCTTTGTAAGTAGTAATAGTGGTCGACGCGTACCGCATGACTTTGGTACTCAAGTTATGGTGCCTGTTAGTGAATCACCATATGGTGAATTAGAAGAGGATGATGTTTATTATGGAAACGAGCCAGTTAAAGAAAGTTGGCTTACTAAATTATCTCGCTTACCACAAAAATATATTTTGTTAGGGGCTTTTTTCGTCTTTTTATTAGCGTTTGCTTGGGCCTTTTTAAGTTTTGGTAATTTCTGGAGCAATGCTACTGTCGATGTACCAAATGTAGTGGGGAAACAAGTATCGGTAGCTAAACATATTTTAGAGGATAATCACCTACGTGTTTCTACAAGTGAAGTGTCTAATCCTGATGTTCCAGCAGGACAAGTTATTTCACAAAGCCCTGAAGCTGGCGAACAAGTTAAAGAACAGCGGACAGTTCATTTAGTAGTAAGTAAAGGTGTAGGCGATATTACTATGCCAGATATTACAGGGATGACCTTAGAACAAGCTAAGAGTCGTTTAAAAGGGCTAGGCTTAGTTGTAGGTAAGATAACAACAGCTTCTGAAGATGGCAAGGAAGATGGGGTCATTTTAATGCAATCACCACCGAGTGATTCAAAGGTGACTAAAGGAACCACTGTCGATGTTACTGTTAATCGAGTTAAAGTTCAAAAAATAGAATTACCTAATTTAGTAGGAATGACTATTAAAGAGGCTAAAGAAGCATTGACTGCTTTAGGCCTTACAGTAGGTCCAATTAGTGGAAGTAGTGAAGATACAGCAGTTGTAACACAACAAAATCCAGAATCGGGTAGTTCCTTAGATGCTAATACAGCCGTATCCTTAACTGGAGAAGTGAAGAAAAAGGCTGACCCAAAACCAAGTGATAGTTCCGTAACTAAGGGCACAGTAGATATTACAGTTCCATCTGGAAAAGCTAATCAATCCGTTCGTATTGTTGTAACCGATGATGCTGGCTCGAATACAGTCTTTGATGGAACAGCTCAACCGGGCGAACGAATTGTAAAAGATGTGTCGGGTACTGGAAAAGTTCAAATTCAAGTATATTTAAATGGCGCTTTAGTACAAGATCAAACATTATAGGAGGACTATGAATACAGGCATTGTCATTAAAAATATGAACGGTTATTTCTATGTACAGGATGAAGTGGGGAATGTTCATGAATGTAAAGTACGTGGTCGTTTAAAACAAGGACGTTACTCTTTATTAGTAGGTGATCGAGTAACATTTGACCCTGCTGGAACAATTGAAAAAATACTCCCACGTCATAATGAGTTGAAACGACCTCATGTAGCTAATTTAGATCAAGTAATTTTAGTAGTAGCAGCTCATGAGCCTGATATTAATGAATTATTACTTAATAAGCTAATTGTAATGATTGAGCATGCCGATATTCCGTTAGTACTTTGTATTAATAAATGTGACTTAAAAGATGAGAGTACCGCTGCTTTAGCGGCGGTATATCGTAAAATTGGTTATACTGTAATTCTTACTTCAACGCGAACAGGCGAAGGCCTTGAAGATTTAAAAGTGCAATTACATCATAAAGTAAGTGCTTTTGCAGGTCCTTCCGGTGTAGGTAAAAGTAGTTTACTTAATGGTATTGAACCGTCTTTTGCTTTTCAAACTGGGGAAGTGAGTGATAAAATAAAAAGAGGACGTCACACAACCCGTCATGCCTCTTTATATAGTTTAGACGGCGACTCTTTTATCATGGATACGCCTGGTTTTAGTGCTATTGACTTTAGCGATATATCTGAAGAACGTTTACCGTCTTTATATCCTGAATTCTTAGCTGCGGAAGAATCCTGTAAATTTAGCCCTTGCTACCATGAACATGAGCCTGTGTGTGGCGTAAAAGAAGCGTTAGAAAATGGTCAAATTAGTGCTGGCCGATATGAATCGTATTTAGTCATTCGCGAAGAAATTCGCAGTCAAAGGAAATGGTGAGAATATGGTAAAAATTGCACCTTCTATGTTATCCGCTGATTTTGCGCGTCTACAAGAAGAAATAAAAAGCATTGAATTGAGTGGAGCTGATTTATTACATATTGATATCATGGATGGACATTTTGTGCCAAATCTCACATTTGGTGCTCCCGTAATTAAGGCATTACGCAAACATACAGCATTGCCTTTTGATGTGCATTTAATGGTAACTAATCCTGCTGATTATGTTAAAGCCTTTGCTGATATTGGGACTGAATATTTTACATTTCATGCTGAGGCCACACCTCATATGCACCGCTTAGTACAGGAAATTAAATCCTATGGTATGAAAGCAGGGGTATCTTTAAATCCATCCACACCAGTAGCTGTATTGGAAGACATTGCTGGTGATTTAGATATGATTTTAATTATGAGCGTCAATCCTGGTTTTGGGGGACAATCATTTATTCCTCATGCAGTTCGCAAAATAAAAAAAGCAAAAGCTTTATTTGAGTATTTTGAAAACACAAATGCCGTTGTTGAAGTGGATGGCGGTGTTAATTTAGAAACGGCTCCTTTAGTTCGTGAAGCTGGTGCAGATATTTTAGTGGCTGGTTCAGCTGTCTTTGGGGCAACTGATAGAGCAGATATGATTCGTTCTTTACGCGGTTAGTGAGAAAAGCTCCTGATTTTCAGGGGCTTTTATTTTAGACGCAATGGGAAAGGTAATTCCATGAAAATTGGCACAGATATAATTGAAATTGCAAGAATTGCTAAGGCTGTAACTAAAGATAATTTTGCAAATCGTGTGTATACAGTAGAAGAATTAAAGTATGCAAATAGTCGTGGTAAGCAAGAAGCTGCGTCGTTGGCTGGGATGTATGCGGCAAAAGAAGCATTTGTTAAGGCCTTAGGAACAGGTTTTAGAGAAGGTTCTTGGCAAGATTTGGAAATACGCCGAGATAAACTAGGCGCTCCACATTTTATCTTGCAAGGTAAATTCAAAGATATATTTGAGGCTAGGGGATTTACTCAAATCGAAGTCACGATTAGTCATTGTCATACCTACGCAGTGGCTACAGTACTGTTGGTATAATTGCTTATCCAAGGGATGTATGCTTAAACAAATATAGTATATAAAAGATTGCTACAGGGTTAGAAAGGAGTTTTTATGCGTATTTTAGCCAAAGAAGAGGCTCAATTTATTGATCAATGGGCTCCCACAAAAGGTCATTTACCGTTAGCTGTGCTCATGGAAAATGCTGGACGTGGTGTGGCCGAAGCAATTGTAACTGCTTTTGAAGAAGTAGAAGGACCTTTAGAAGTCGTTATTGTAGCTGGTAAAGGTAATAATGGTGCTGATGGTTTAGTAGCGGCTCGCCAATTAGAAGAATGGGGGCACGAAGTTCGCATCGTTGTTCCTAATGATAATAAAGCAGGTTCCCCCTTATTTCAGGCACAACTGGCTACCATTGAAGCTTTAGAAATTCCTGTGCTCACCCTAGAGGACGGCGATGTTTTTGAAGCTGCTCATGTTATTGTTGATGGATTAGTTGGCACAGGCTTAAGTGGGGAATTACAAGAGCCTATTTTAGAATTATTGGATCGCATGGAAGCTCATGTTGATACATATCCAGATACTCTCTTAGTAGCGATTGATGTGCCATCAGGGCTTGATGCCAATACTGGTGCTGTCGCTACAGGAACGTTAGGCGTGGATATGACAGTTACCTTTGGGGCTCCTAAACAGGGAATGTGCCTGTATCCTGGAAAATCCTATTGTGGTGAAATTATTATCAAAGGTTTGGGCTTTGCGTGGGAAACTGCGCTCTTAGATGAGAGTAATGAATATTTTCCTACAGAATTGATTACAGCTGATTTAGTAGCTGCTTTATTGCCAGAACGCGAGCCAACAGCTCATAAAGGGACTAATGGTCATACTTTGATTATTGGTGGTTCAGATGGTATGATAGGGGCCCCATTACTAGCGGCAGAAGCTGCCATTTATACGGGCGCTGGTAAAGTAACTACAGTGGTTCCTTCTAATTGTTTGACTATGCTACAGACTAAAGTAATGCCTGAAGTTATGACCGGTTCTTTTGGCAATTTACTTCATTTACGCATGCATAGTATGGATAAAGAAGCGGTTGTTATTGGCCCTGGCTTAGGCCGCAATGAAGAAACGACTACATTGGCTAAGAATTTTATGACAACCACAGCGGTTCCTCTCATAATTGATGCAGATGCTCTTTGGGCTTTAGGTCATATGGATATTATAGGGGCTGAATTTAGTAAGCGAGAGCGCCCTGTGATTATGACCCCTCATCCTGGTGAATTTGCTCGCCTTACAGGACTCACCATTGAAACGATAGAAGCTAACCGTATTGAAGCAGCACGTCAATTTGCTATAAAATACCAAGTCGTATTAGTTCTAAAAGGAGCTCCTACAGTTATAGCTTCACCAGATGGTTTAGTAGCTGTTAACAACAGTGGCAATGAAGGTATGGGCACTGGTGGTATGGGTGATGCGTTAACCGGTATTATTGCAAGTTTATTAGGTCAAGGCTTAGAAGAAGTAGAAGCCGCTATGGCCGGTGTATATCTTCATGGAGCTGCGGCTGATGTATTATATGAAGAGCGTCATCAAGGATTTACCCCGTCTGAAGTAAGTCGTCAGGTACCGTATGTAATGACAGCTTTAATGGAAGAAGAATAAGTCAGGTGAAGTATGCAATATTATATTAAACGTTGGCTTACGTATATTACACTCGTAATTGCTTTAGTTGTTGGCTCTTTAACAGTTAGTGGCTGTAATTTACAAGCTAATATTCCTAATTTAGGTCAAAGTGGTCATAGCACCGCATCAAGTCAAAGTGCTGACATATCAGGTACACTCGATGTATATACATTAGATATAGGGCAAGGGGATGCGCATTTAATTAAAGTAGGTGATGAGTATACCTTAATTGATACTGGTGAGGTTGATCATCGAGAGCGTTTAATTGCCTTATTAAAACAGTACAATGTAAAATCCTTAAAAAATGTAATTATTACTCATCCTCATGCGGATCATATGGGTGGTTTTTATGCCTTAATTAAAGCGGGGATTCCTATTAGTCACGTATATGATAATGGCATGGACGCTACTACATCCGTATATAAAACATATGTAAAGAATATTACTAATAAAAAAATTCCTCTTACAGCTCTATATAAAGGGGATACAGTTGATTTAGGCAATGGGGCAACCTTCACTGTATATGCGCCTACAAAAGGAGATTATATACTGGATAATAAAGGTCGATCTGATCCTAATGATAATAGCATTGTAGGTAAATTAGTGTTTGGCAAATTTTCTATGCTCTTTACTGGTGATGCCTCTCGAGCGGAAGAAAACCGTTTAACAAAAGAGGAAAATACTAAACTATCAAGCCGAGTTATTAAAGTAGGCCACCACGGTAGTGCTAGTTCATCACAAAAAGACTTTTTACGCTCTGTTCGACCAGAACTGGCTGTGATCTCGGTAGGCTTACATAATGATTATGGACATCCTACATCACAGGCCTTAAAACGTCTCAATTCTGAGAATATTTTAGTATACCGTACAGATACGCAAGGGACAATTCGCATTCATACAGATGGCAATACTTGGAATGTAACAACGGAACGATAAATCTTGTCAAGTAAAAACTAAAAGACTATTATTTAAAACATACGCTCCTATAGGAATGGTAAAACCCTTTTGAATCGGGCTTTACACGCTATAGGAGCGTATGTTTGCTTTGTGAACAGTCTATGAAAATCATGGGCTTTTCAAGAATCTTGGAAAACCTATGTTATAATAAACTAAACATGTCCATATGGTTTTCAGACTTTGTGTTGAACAATAGGGACTGTAAGAATATATGTGTTGTGTATGTAAATTACTTAGAAATCAAATAAGGGGTCTTTTTTACTATAAGGCCAGTGATAGGAGTGAGATTGTTGCGAAAACTATGGTTAGCCCTGTTGTTTACAGTAATAGCATTTCCCTTATGGGCTATGTCTGTACGCGCAGCGGATGTAACAGATGTTAATTGGGTGACACGAAATGATGCACCAATTCCTTTTGTACGGGTGGTTTTAAGTTTAACTGCGCCAGTAGAAGCTTCAGCTTCCATTGATAAAGCAGGGACAACAACAACAGTGCAATTAAAAAATGTAAAGTTAAAAACAAAAGAAACATCATTATCAATGGATCCAAAAATTGTATCCAAAGCTCAATTAAGCCAAAAGAGTAAACATGTTAATGTTGTTCTCAACACACCAACTGCTATTGATGTGGGAGATATTAAAGTCTTTTCCCTTAAAAAGGATAAGGTGAATAATAAACCAGATCGTATGGTTATTGATATTCAACAAAAAGGGGTTGCACCAAGAAGTGTATACTATGGTAGTACACCAAAAGTAACTACACCTAAAACAACAACCACAACAGTCAATACAGATAAGAAATCAAATAAAAAATCTAACCAAACTGCAAGCACTACGCAACCAGCTAAAGCGCCAACTGTTGTTGCTACGGCCAGTCAACCTAAGGCAATAACGATTGATTACAAAACAAGTGGTGGCATTGCAGGTAAAGTGATTACTATTGACCCTGGTCATGGTGGTAGTGACCCAGGTGCAATTGGTCCAACTGGTTTAATGGAAAAGAATGTTACCTTACCAATTTCTATGAAATTGAAAAAAGCCTTAGAAGCTAAAGGGGCAAAAGTTAACATGACTCGTACTACTGATGTCGATGTATACGGCCCTAATGCATCTGGTCCTGATGAATTACAGGCACGCGTTGATGTAGGTACAGCTAATAAATCTGATTTATTTATTAGTGTACATATTAATTCTTTCAGTAATCCAAATGTAGGTGGCATTTCAACTTATTATTATGATAAAACTCAGTATGATACGCGTTTAGCATCTCGTATTCAAGCTCAAATTGCTGATGAAACAGGCTTTGGTGGCGATCGTGGTATCCAACCAGGTAACTTATATGTGTTACGTCGCTCTTTAATGCCAGCTGCTTTAGTTGAATTAGGTTTTATCTCTAATCCTAAGGAAGAAGCTTTATTGAAATCCGATAAAGTACAACAAGAATTTGCTGATGAAATTGCCGATGGCATTGAAAACTATTTTAGGGGGTAATAATTATGTTTCATAATATAAAACTCGTATATACTACCCTCCTGGCAGTTATGCTATTTGTAATAGCTGGCTGTAGTTCAATTGCCACTGAATCAGCCGAGGGTTCTAAACAAGCTGTGACTACATCAAGTAGCCAAACTACAAATGACAAGGATGTTAAAGATTCCATGTCAAAAATGGTAGTTTATGTGCCTCGAGATGATGGTAAGGGTGTTCGCCCACAGACTATTACGGTAGATACAGAGAAGAAAACTTTAAAATATGCGATTTCTTTCTTGTTTGATGAAGATAGTCGTCAAAAATATCCTGTGTTTCCAAAGAAGGTAACAGTTAAAGATGTGGCAATTAAAGATGATGTAGCTCGTATTAACTTGTCTAAAGAATTCTTAGAAGGGGGCAAAGTAGATGGCTTATCTGCACAACTTCGCTTAGCCTCAATCGTAAATACGGCTACTAGTTTTGACTCTGTCAAAAAAGTTCTACTTCTCGTAGATGGTGAACGAATTGAAACCTATGGTGGCTATGATGTAAGTGAACCTATGAGTCGTATGGAACAACAAATTGTAAAATAAGAGTATCATACAACTCGTATATTTTAATCCTCACATAATTATGGACATATCGTTGGTTATGGTTTAAAAGTTTTTATAACTTTTGAATAACCAATGATGTGTCCTTTTTATCTGTTGTACGCTGAACCATTTTTTAAAGTATGCTATAATAATAACGATTCTATGAAATAGAAATATACTTATAAATACTTTTATAGTTAGGAGGGCGTTATGAAGGTTTCAGAAACAGGTGAATTTGGTTTTATTGATGCCATTAGTACAAATACCCTCTATGATACATCGTCGGTTATACAAGGCATCGGTGATGATTGTGCTGTTTATCGAGCCACGCCAGACTATGAGCAACTCATTACAACGGATATGATGGTTGAAGGCATACACTTTTCTGCTGAAACAACGAATCCCTTTGATGTAGGTTATCGCTTAGGGGCTGCTAATATTAGCGATATTGCAGCTATGGGGGGTGTACCTAAACAAGCCGTCATTGCAGTAGCCATTCCTCAGGCTACGGAACTAGCTTATATGGAGTCTATTTTTACAGGCCTAAAAGCTATCTGCAGTAAATATAAGGTAAATCTTATTGGTGGCGATACTGTAACAACGAAAGGTTCGTTAGCTTTGAATGTTACTGTAATTGGTGAAGTACCAAGCGGACAAGCTGTATTACGAAGTGGTGCTCAGGTAGGCGATATTGTGGTAGTTACAAATGAAATAGGTAGTAGTGCGGCCGGCTTAGCTGCTCTATTAGAGAAATGTGAAGGTTTTAATTTCTGTAAGAAAGCACATCAACAACCAGAGCCACAAATATATTGGGGTCAATGGTTACGCCAACAAGGAGTTACAGCACTAAATGATATTAGCGATGGCCTTAGCAGTGAACTTCATGAAATCGCTAAGGCTTCAAACGTATCAATTGAGATTGAAGCAGAATCAATTCCGCTTCATAAAGAAGTTATAACTTTGGCAGAGCAATTAAGTGTTGATCCTCTAAATTGGGCCTTATATGGAGGCGAAGATTTTCAATTAGTTGCTACTGTACCAGCTAAATTACGTCCTTTAATAGACGCTCAGGAGTCACTGCATTGTATTGGACTAGTTACCTCTAATAGTAGCAATAACGCAAATCATGTTATATTACGTACTGGCTCTAATACAACAATCTCTTTATACGCTAAAGGATATGATCATTTTAAACAACATCAATCAAAGGAGTAATGAAATATATGATAAATACGACTAAAGATACTCAAGTCCTACATTGTAATACTAATACTGTTAGCGATACGGAACAATTAGGGTATCAATTAGGTACTTTTTTAAAAACATATAATAAGCCCCTTTGTATTGCTTTAGTTGGTGATTTAGGTACGGGCAAAACTCATTTTTCACAAGGCGTAGCTCGTGGTTTTGGTGTAACTGATGAAGTAACAAGCCCAACCTTTGCATTAATGAATACATATGAAACAGAAGCCGGCACTTTATATCATTTTGATGTGTACCGTTTAGATGATGTGTATGAATTAGAAAATATTGGTTTTGGTGAATTTACTGAAGATACCTTAAGTTTGGTAGAATGGGCTGATAAATTCCCTGATGCATTGCCCTTAGAAGTATTATGGATTACCTTAATGGCGCAACCAGATGGCAGTAGAGAGAGCATTTGGCAGACATCAGAACTTACACAAGATGAACTTATAACAATAGGAGGACAATATGTATCTGGGCATTGAAACAAGCAGCGCTGTATCTAGCGTAGCACTCATGACTGAAGAAAAATTAGTCGGCGAGTTGACCATTCAAGCGGGTTTAACACATTCAGAGCAATTAGTACCTCATATTGAATTATTAATGAAACAATGTAGCGTCACAAAAGATGCCATTCAAGGGATTGCAGTAAGTATAGGACCTGGCTCTTTTACAGGATTACGAATTGGTTTAGGAACAGCTAAGGCGTTAGCCTATGCTTGGCAGGTACCTTTATTAGGTGTAATGACTATGGAAGTACTGGCTCATAACTTTTGGCAAGCTAATGGCTTATTAGCTGTTATGATTGATGCACAGAAAAAGAATGTATATGAAGGTTTATATCGTTGGCAAGAAGGGCATTTACAGTGTATTCAAGAACCAACTGTAAAAGTACGTGCAGAAGCCTTAGCAGAACTGGCTGAGCGTAACGAAATGGTAACTCTTGTGGGTGATGGTATTACTAAAGTAGCTAGTGCAATTTCTGAATATGGTTCACAACTTTTACTAAGCCCCTTGTCTTTGCGCATTCCTAGGGCTAGCAGTTTATTGCTTGCAGCTTTACCACGCTTTTTACAAGGTGCACCTGATGAAGCCAATGCTATAGCCCCTTATTATATTCGCCGTTCTGAAGCGGAAGTTGTTTGGGATGCTAAACATCCTGAATTAGCGGCTCAAATGAAAGGGCAAGAACCTACTGTAGTTGTTACTGAAGCAGCCTCTACATTGCATGATGAGGTGGATCATGCTTAGTTTACGGCTGGCTACATTAGACGATATAGAAGCTATTTTTGAAATCGAAAAAGCCTGCTTTTCTGTACCTTGGTCCTTAGACTCAATTACGACTGAACTAACGGAAACAGAACAACGTTTATATTTAGTAGCTGAAGAAGATAATCGAATTATTGGCTATGCTGGTGCTTGGCTTGTCTTAGATGAAGGTCAAATTACAAATATAGCCATTCATCCTGATTTTCGGCGCGAAGGATATGGCGCTATGCTTACGCGTAAACTCATAAAAGAATTATTTAAACGGGGCATGAATGAAATATTTTTAGAAGTGCGCATTTCTAATGTAGCAGCTCTTACAATGTATCGCCGTTTAGGTCTTACCGTTAAAGGGATTCGGAAGAATTATTATACCGAACCTATTGAAGATGCCTATATTATGTCTATTATAAGAGAGGAGGCCCTGGTGTGAACGATGTATATACCTTAGCCATCGAAAGTAGTTGTGATGAAACATCGGCGGCCGTATTAGTAAATGGTCGTCAGGTTTTATCGAATGTAATTTCTAGTCAAGTGCCCATTCATCAAAGATTTGGTGGCGTTGTGCCTGAAATTGCATCCCGTCATCATATAGAACAAGTTATTCCTGTAGTAGATCAAGCCTTATTAGATGCTAATGTGAAATTAGAAGATATGGATCATATTGGCGTTACCTATGGCCCGGGCTTAGTAGGCTCCTTATTAGTTGGCGTGGCTGCTGCTAAAGGCTTATCCTTTGCTACTGGCATTCCACTTATTGGGGTTCACCATATGGAAGGTCATATTTTTGCTAACTTTTTGGCTCATCCTGACTTAGAACCACCTTTTTTAAGTTTAGTTGTTTCTGGTGGCCATACTATGTTAGTCGTAGTTAAAGATTATGAAACGTTTGAAGTATTAGGCCAAACTCGTGATGATGCAGCAGGCGAAGCTTTTGATAAAATAGCTCGTGTTATGGGGTATCCGTATCCAGGAGGGCCACAAATTGAAAAAGTAGGTTCTACTGGAAACCCTTTTGCTATTGAATTTCCTAAAGCTTTACAAGAGAAGGGGAATTTTGAATTTAGTTTTAGTGGTTTAAAATCAGCGGTTCTTAATTATTTAAATAGTGCTAAACAAAAAGGGGAACCTATTAATGAAGCCGATGTAGCTGCCTCTTTTCAGCAAGCCATTATTGATGTGCTAGTTCATAAGACTTGTGAAGCTGCTCATGCCACGGGACAACTGAAAATTACCTTAGCTGGCGGTGTATCAGCTAATAAACATTTACAAGATGCCTTAGCTACTATGTGTGAACAAGAAGGCTTCACCTTTTATCGCCCAAGTGGTATTTTAGCCACAGATAATGCAGCAATGATTGGTTGTCGTGCCTATTATATGGCTAAGGCTGGCAAATTTAGTGATTTACATTTAAATGCCAAACCAGCTATACCGCTAGGTCAAGCATAAGGTATAAGCTATGAATGAAAAATCCATACTAGCAGAGCGATTACAACAATATACGGATTTATCAGAACCACAACAGCGCCTATTATTACAAGTGGCTCAATTATTACCATTTGGTGCTTCTTTGCCACAGCAAGAAGTTTGCATATTTACTGGCACTAACG
The DNA here is from genome assembly GCF_943192895.1 of Veillonella intestinalis. Lineage (NCBI taxonomy): Bacteria > Bacillati > Bacillota > Negativicutes > Veillonellales > Veillonellaceae > Veillonella > Veillonella intestinalis. Next base: position 202,958 of record NZ_CALPCB010000002.1, read on the forward strand.
ATAAACAAATTTTAGTGTTAGGTTCCTTGAAAGACTGGCCGCAACAGCAGCTTGATGGTGAAACTATACTGTTAAACCCTTATGAAGTGAGTTTATGGCAAGAACTATTACAACAGGGACAACCGGTTAAAGGCTTTATGGAGCGTCATTATGGCCAATTAGCTCGATTATTGGCATTTCCTATTGTAGATAATGGGGGAAAATGTATTGCTGGGTTAGCTATCATTCACAATGGCTTAGAACCTCAAACAGATGCACTTTTATTAGCGGCTTCTGATGTCTTGGCAGAGACGACGTATATGGCCATGATTGTACCACAACAGAATCAAGATGATTTATATAAACCCTTATCGTATCAAGATGGCATTATTATCTTTGACGAGGCTGGAATCATTTTATATGCCAATGAAGCGGCTTCTCATTTAGTGGATTTATTAGGCTTTGATCGTCGTTTATTAGGAACTTCCATTTATGGTGGCGCTTTAAAAATGAGCTGGGTTAAACAAGCGATTCGTGAACACCGTGGGTCCATTGCCGAAGAAATTTATGGCGATATTATCGTAGAACAAACAATACTACCTATTACAGGTAGTAGTCGTACTAAACGAAGTTTTTTATTTTTAAAAGATAAAACAGCCTTACGCCGTAAGGAACAAGAATTATTGGTAAAAAATTCTGTTATAAAAGAAATACACCATCGAGTAAAAAATAATCTACAAACTGTGGCCGGCTTACTACGTATGGAAGCTCGTCGTTCTGACTCAGAGCAAGTGAAAAAAGCACTTCAAGAAGGGGTAAGTCGTATTGAAAGCATGGCCTTAGTCCATGAAGTAATTTCTCATTATGAAGAAGATTATATTGATTTACGAACTATTGCCGAAGAGCTCATTCGACTTTTAAAACGAGCTTTATTACAAGCTGATGATGTAATTAACTGTGAATATATAGGACCACCTATTTTATTGTCGTCTCATCGAGCGGGCTACATATCTCTCATTTTAAATGAACTAATTTCTAATAGCTTTGAACACGGCTTTGCTCTTGGTCGTTCTGCCTTATTAGCTAAACGAACTACCGCAATTACAGATGATATAAATAACTTAACTTCGCAAAATATACCAACTTTAGAAATACAAGGGAGCATACAGTCAGGTTTGATTACCCTAAGGGTTAGTGATAATGGACAGGGTTTACCTGCAGATTTTGACAGTATAGCTTCTAGTAGACTAGGCTTACAAATAATAAAAAATTTAGTCACTAATGAACTTGCTGGTACTTTTCAAATTGGACCAGGTGAGATTAAAGGTACTGTAGTTATAATTCAATTTCCAGAAGAGACTGAATTATAACGAAGCTTTAAAAGTGAGGTAATAGAAAAGTTAATAGTGAGTTAAAATTGAGGAGAATGTCATGAGAGTCCTTATTGTAGATGACGAATCTTTAATTCGTATGGATATACGCGATCAATTAGAAGCGGCAGGCTATGAAGTAATTGGGGAAGGTAAAAATGGGGTCGAAGCCCTTGCTAAAGCAAAAAGTTTAAAACCTGATGTGATTGTAATGGATGTTAAAATGCCAGAATTAGACGGCATTGAAGCGGCTCGACAAATTCGCCATAATCAGTGGGGACCGGTTGTACTACTAACAGCCTATAGTCAGCAAGATTTAGTCAAAAAAGCTGGCCAGTCGGGCGTATATGGCTATTTGATTAAGCCTGTGCGAGAAGATCAACTCATTCCTACTTTAGAAATGGCGTATCATCGGTATACCGAAGAGCAAACCTTAAAAACCAACATTGAGGCCTTAGAAAATACCTTAGAAGAAAGAAAATTAATTGCGAAAGCGACGGGAATTTTACAAAATCTTTATAAAATAAGTGAAGACGACGCCTATAAACGTTTGCGCTCTTTTAGTATGGATAAACACATAACAATTGTTGAAACTTGTCAAAAAATTATAGCCGCCGCTAAAAAGAGCAGTGTATAAGCACTGCTTTTTTTAGTGACAAAAAGTCAAAAAATCAAAAATAATACTTGCAATTATTTTCAATTCGGATATAATAATACTTGTAGTTAGCACTCGAGGTTAGTGAGTGCTAACAAAATAAAAATTTACAATCCATTAGTTCAAAGGAGAGATTGACAATGATGAAACCTTTAGGCGACCGTGTTATAATTCGTGTCCTTGAAAAAGAAGAAAAAACAAAAAGTGGCATCTTTTTACCAGATACAGCAAAAGAAAAACCTTCCGAAGGTGAAGTAGTAGCTGTTGGCGCTGGTAAAGTATATGACAATGGTCAACGTGTTGCTCCTGAAGTAGCTGTTGGTGACAAAGTAATGTTCTCCAAATATGCCGGTACAGAAGTTAAAATTGATGGTGTAGATCATCTAGTAATTAGCGAACGTGATATTTTAGCTATTTTATAATCTAGCAAGTAGCTACTATATATTCACTAATTTATATATTGAGGTTATGTAATTAACCTTAGGAGGTAATAGATTATGGCAAAAGAAATTCTTTTTAATGAAGACGCTCGTCGTGCTTTAGGCCGCGGCGTAGATGCATTAGCAAATGCAGTAAAAGTAACCTTAGGACCAAAAGGTCGTAATGTAGTATTAGATAAAAAATTTGGTGCACCTACTATCACTAATGACGGTGTTACTATTGCTCGTGATATTGAACTTGCTGATCCATTTGAAAATATGGGCGCACAACTTGTAAAAGAAGTTGCTACCAAAACAAATGACGTAGCTGGTGATGGTACAACTACAGCTACTGTATTAGCACAAGCTATGATTCAAGAAGGTATGCGCAATGTAGCAGCTGGTGCTAATCCAATGATCTTGAAAAAAGGTATTGAATTAGCTGTAAAAACTTTGGTAGAAGAAATTAAGAAAAAATCGATTAAAGTAAACGGTAAAGCTGATATTGCACAAGTAGCCTCTGTATCCGCTGGCGATTCTGAAATCGGTGGTCTTATTGCAGAAGCTATGGAAAAAGTTGGCAATGACGGCGTAATTACTGTTGAAGAATCTAAAGGTTTGCAAACAGATCTTTCTGTAGTAGAAGGTATGCAATTTGATCGTGGCTACATTTCTCCTTACATGGTAACTGATCCAGATAAAATGGAAGCTGTTATGAATGAACCATACATCTTGATTACAGATCGTAAAATCAGTGCTATTGCTGATATGTTACCAACACTTGAAAAAGTTGTAAAACAAGGTAAAGAATTATTGATTATTGCTGAAGATCTTGATGGTGAAGCATTAGCTACATTAGTAGTTAATAAATTGCGTGGTACTTTCAAAGCAGTAGCTGTTAAAGCTCCTGGTTTTGGTGACCGCCGTAAAGCAATGCTTGAAGATATTGCTATTTTAACTGGTGGTACTGTAATCACTGAAGATATGGGCCGTAAATTAGATAGCGTTGAATTAGAAGACCTTGGTACAGCTCATCAAGTACGTGTAACTAAAGACGAAACTGTAATTATTGATGGTGCTGGCGATAATACAGCTATTAAACAGCGTGTAGGCCAAATTAAAGGTCAAATTGATGAAACAACATCTGAATTTGATAAAGAAAAATTACAAGAGCGTTTAGCAAAATTAGCTGGTGGTGTAGCTGTTATCGAAGTTGGTGCGGCTACTGAAGTTGAATTGAAAGATAAAAAACTTCGCATTGAAGATGCTTTAAATGCAACTCGTGCAGCTGTTGAAGAAGGTATTGTAGCTGGTGGTGGCACAACCTTAATTGACATCTTACCTGCTCTTGAAACTTTAAAAGAAGAAGGGGATGTACAAACTGGTATTAACCTTGTAAAACGCGCTGTTGAAGAACCACTTCGCCAGATTGCTTATAATGCTGGTTTAGAAGGTTCTGTTGTAGTTGAACGTGTTAAAAATACAGATTCTGGCGTAGGCTTCAATGCATTAACTGAAGAATATGTAGATATGGTTAAAGCTGGTATCGTTGACCCTGCTAAAGTGACTCGTTCTGCTCTTCAAAATGCAGCTTCTATTGCGTCCTTAGTATTGACTACAGAAAGCATTGTAGCTGATAAAGTAGAAGAAAATGCACCAGCAGCACCTGCTATGCCTCCAATGGGTGGCATGGGCGGTATGATGTAATCTAGATTATTTTATACCTAGTAATAGTTAGCTCAGCTAATATGTAATTATGCTGCTACATGGCATTTAATAAAATACCCACATCAATTGATGTGGGTATTTTTATTTTTTTCTATAGAATTGACGAACGCCAATAAAATTAAGTATAATCTTACATATACTTAAGATTCATTATTACAAAATAAAACAAGGGCTGACAATTATTACTAATTGCAAGGTCATTGAGTGAGGAGAAAGATTGATGAATGAGAAAAAATTACCCATTACAGCGGCCCGTTTAGAAGAAATTATTGCTGAATATCCGACACCATTTCATTTATATGATGCACAAGGAATTGTAAATAATATTCGTCGCTTTATTAAAGCCTTTAGTTGGGCTAAAGATTTTAAAGAGTATTTTGCCGTAAAGGCAACACCTAATCCATATATTATGCGTTTATTACAACGCGAAGGCGTAGGTGCAGACTGTTCTTCTATGGCAGAACTCGTATTGTGTGAAAAAGTTGGTATAATGGGGAATAATATCATCTTTTCATCCAATGATACACCGTATGAAGAGTATGCCAAAGCCATGGAATTAGGGGCCATTATTAATCTTGATGACATTACTCATGTCGCTTATTTAGAAGAACATGGTAGTTTACCTAACCGTTTAGCTTTCCGCTATAATCCAGGCTCTTTAAAGCATGGTGGTAATACAATTATTGGTCTTCCTGAAGAAGCTAAATATGGTATGATGGCAGATCAAATTATTGAAGCTATTAATTATTGCAAAACTCGTGGTGTATCCCGTTTTGGCTTACACACTATGGTAGTATCTAATGAATTAGATATCAAAGGGCTCATTGGCACAGCTGAGTTAATGTTTGATTTAGCTCTTCGTGTAAAAGAAGAAACAGGCATAGAAGTAGATTTCATTGATTTTGGTGGCGGTATTGGTGTAGCCTATCGACCAGAAGAAACACCAGTTGACTATGAAGCCTTGAGTGCAGGGATTAAAGAAGCCTATGACCGTATGATTATAGGTAATAATCATAGCCCTATTGCCTTGGCCTTTGAATGTGGCCGTATGGTAACAGGTCCTTATGGCTATTTAGTTACAACAGCCATTCACCATAAAAATATTTATAAAAACTATATAGGTTTAGATGCTTGTATGGCTAATTTAATGCGTCCTGCTTTATATGGTTCTTATCATCATATTACCGTAGTTGGTAAGGAAGATGCGCCCCTTAATCATGTATATGATGTAACAGGCTCACTTTGTGAAAATAATGACAAATTTGCCATTGATCGTAAATTACCGAAAATCGATAGAGGTGATCGCATTATAATTCATGATGCAGGTGCTCATGGACATTCTATGGGGTTTAATTATAATGGTAAACTAAAATCAGCTGAACTATTATTAAATGAAGATGGGTCCATTACTCAAATTCGTCGAGCTGAAACCTTGGATGATTTATTTGCAACATTAGATTTTACTGATTTATAAGGAAAAACTATCATTTCTAATGATAATATGTTATAATTAAAAGGTAATTTCAAAGTTTGCCCAAAAATCACTAGTTTAATAAAGCTAATGAGAGTCATATTTTTTGATAAAATTCAAAAAATTCGATAATATAAACAAATTCATAGTAAAATAGTAGAAATTAACTTGCACTGGATACAGTTAGATTGTATAATGTTTATTAGGAATAGATGTTGTAAGATTTGCTGTTTACCGAAGTGGTAGAATATTTTTGCTGTTAAAAGCGGTGTTTCACTTTGGTGGGATACCGCTTTTCTTATAAAATCTAACGAATACATAATATATAACTTAAAGACATAATTAAGAATAAAAGGAGTGACTGTACTGTGTCAGAATTACTTCGCGTAGAGAATCTACACGTGTCCGTTGAGGGCAAAGAAATCCTAAAAGGTATTGATTTAACTATTAATAAAGGTGAAATCCATGTTGTAATGGGTACTAATGGTGCTGGTAAATCCACATTAGCAAATGCTATTATGGGGAATCCTGTATATGAAGTAACCGAAGGTTCTATTACATTTGATGGTGAAGATATTACAGACGAAGCCGTAAATGATCGTGCTAAGGCTGGTATTTTTATGTCCTTCCAAAATCCAATTGCTATTCCTGGTATTACTGTAGAAAACTTTATTAGAACATCTAAAGCTACTGTAACCGGTGAAAATGTTCGTGCGTTAGCCTTCAAAAAAGAATTAAAAGAAAAAATGGATGAATTATCCTTTGATGCATCTTATGCACAACGTTATGTTAACGAAGGCTTTAGTGGCGGTGAACGCAAAAAGAATGAAATTCTACAAATGTCCATCTTGAATCCAAAATTAGCTATGCTTGATGAAACAGACTCTGGTCTTGACGTTGATGCAGTACGTATTGTATCAGATGGGGTTGATCGCTTCCATACTAAAGAAAATGCCGTACTTATTATTACGCATCATAACTCCATCTTACAAAAATTAAAACCAGATTTTGTACATGTTTTAATTAATGGTAAAATCGTAAAAACTGGGGACGCATCCTTAGTAGCAGACATTGAAAGCAAAGGCTACGATGCTTACAAAGCGTTAGTTTAGGAGGCACTCATGGAAACTAGAAAAAAAACCTATGTGGAGGATATGGACCGTGGCGTCTACGATATAAAGAATGAATTTGAATATTCTTTTAAATCGAATGCAGGCCTTACGGAAGATATTATCCGCGAAATTTGGTCAAATAAAAATGAACCGGAATGGATGCTTGACTTCCGTTTAAAATCTTTAAAAATTTATAATGAATTAGATATTCCAACTTGGATTCCTGATATTAGCGGTCTTGATATGGCTAATATTGTTACCTATGTTAAACCAAAAGTTGACATGAAAGGTGACTGGAATGAAGTACCAGAAGATATTAAAAGCACGTTTGATCGCTTAGGGATTCCTGAAGCTGAGAAAACATCACTAGCTGGTGTTGGTGCGCAGTATGACTCTGAAGTAGTATATCATAGTATTCAAGAAGATTTGGTAAAGCAAGGTGTTGTGTATACTGATATTGAAACAGCCCTTCATGAGCATGAAGATCTTGTACGTCAATATTTCATGACCTTAGTTCCGCCAACGGACCACAAATTTGCAGCCTTACATGGTGCGGTTTGGTCTGGTGGGTCCTTCGTATATGTGCCAAAAGGTGTACAAGTTGACATTCCATTACAGTCCTATTTCCGCTTAAATGCGCCAGGGGCTGGTCAGTTTGAACATACCTTAATTATTATCGAAGAAGGGGCTAAAGCTCATTTCATCGAAGGTTGTTCTGCACCTAAGTATAATGTAGCTAACTTACATGCTGGTTGTGTAGAATTATTTGTTAAAGATAATGCAACCCTTCGTTATTCCACAATTGAAAACTGGTCTAAGAATATGTATAACTTGAACACCAAACGTTCAACTGTCGGTAAAAATGGTACTATTGAATGGGTAAGTGGTTCCTTTGGTTCCAAAGTATCTTGTTTATATCCAATGAGTATCTTAGCAGGTGAAGGCGCTCACTGTGAATTTACTGGTGTAACCTTTGCTGGTGAAGGACAGTTCTTAGATACAGGTGCTAAAGTAGTTCATGTGGCTCCACATACTACATCCAATATTAATTCTAAATCCATTTCTAAGAGTGGTGGCGCTGCTATTTATCGCGGCGTGTTAAATATTGGTAAAAAAGCAGAACATGCGAAAGCTACAGTGTCTTGTGAATCCTTGATGCTAGATGAAATCTCTCAGTCCGATACAATTCCATCCATTTCTATTGAAAATGATAATGTTGACTTAGGTCACGAAGCAAAAATCGGTCGTATTTCAGACGAAGCTATCTTCTACTTAATGACTCGTGGTATTAGTGAAGAAGAAGCTCGTGCTATGTTAGTTCGTGGTTTCGTAGAACCAATTTCTAAAGAATTACCATTGGAATACGCTGTTGAAATGAATAATTTGATTTCCTTAGAGCTTGAAGGCTCTATCGGTTAGGAGGTACTGATGAGTAACGTACTATTTAATGAACTCCCTAGACCTACTTTCCGGTGGTTAAAGGTAAATCATACGGAAGGGGTAGTTGCTACTGGTAGTAAACCTGCGATTGTAACAGTAGATGCTAATCCGGGTGTAGTAACGGAGTTAAGTAATAATGCATTATTAAAAGCTGATTTTGAAGGGGCTGAAACAACCTCATTAGCAGCTGTTACTAATGACTATACTAAAGGTCTAGCTATTACCGTGCCTGCTGGGGCTTCTGAAAAAGTAGTCATCACCATTGATGCGGACAATGCTAGTGTAGGTGATAAAACTCGCTTAGCTATTGATGTAGCTGAGGGTGCTTCTTTAGAAGTATTATATGTAGTTAAAGGCAACGCCACTGAAGGTGGTTTAAACCTTTTAACAGAAGTAAATACTGCAGAAAATGCAAATGTAGTATTCAAAAAAGTTCAGCTATTGAATGAAGGGGTACAACAAATTGAACACCGTTATACAAAATTAGCTGACAACAGCCATGTTGCCTTTCTCAATGTAGAATTAGGTGGGGGCGAAAACTTCTTGCATTATACACAAGATTTAGTAGGTAAAGAAGCTCATATTGAACATGATTTAGCCTATTTAGGTGACAATGAACAGCGCTTTGACATTTCTATGTTGATGTCTCATGTAGCACCTAAGTCAGTAAGTGATATTCACGTATTAGGCGCTTTAGCCGATAATTCTAAAAAATCCTTCCGCGGTACTTTAGATTTCATTCGTGGTAGCGTAGCTGCTGAAGGGGCTGAAGAAGATACTTGTGTATTACTTGATCCAACAGTAAAATCTGTATCTTTGCCATTACTTCTTTGTAAAGAAGATAATGTAGTGGGGAATCATGCGGCTAGTGCCGGCCAATTGGATAAGACTAAATTATTCTACTTAATGAGCCGTGGTTTCAGTGAAGAAGAAGCTAAACATATCATTGTAGAATCTATGTTACGTCCAGTTATTGATCGACTCGAAGATGCTGAGTTAGAAGAAGTAGTATTAGCTGCGGTACGAGCTAAGATTTAATTGGGCCGTAGTAATAAGATAGAATAGAGAAGGTGTATTATGAAGTCGATTGCAGAAGCATATAAAGATTTTCCTATATTACAAAGAGAGCATAAAGGTCACCGTTTAGTGTATTTAGATAGTGGAGCAACTACACAAGTACCAGAAGTGGTTATTAATGCCCTTGAAACCCATTTAAAACATCATAATGGTAATCCTCATCGAGGAGCCCATGTGTTGGCTGTGGAAGCATCTGAGGCGTATGAAACAGCACGCGATGCGGTGCAACGTTTCATCAATGCCAAAGCTAGGGAAGAAATTGTATTAACACGCAATACGACAGAAAGCTTAAACTTAATCGCCTTTAGCTATGGCTTACATAATCTAAAAAAAGGTGATAAAATCGTCATTACCATTGCCGAACACCATGCTAATCTAGTAACTTGGCAACGTGTAGCGGAAACAACTGGGGCTATTTTAGAATATATGTACTTAGATGAAACGGGCCATTTGAAAGATGGTGAGATGGATAAGATTGATAGCCATACAAAAATCGTATCCTTCGCCCATGTAAGTAATGTACTAGGCATGGAGTTTCCTGTAGATGAGCTAATTAAACGAGCTCACGCTGTAGGTGCTATTGCTATTCTTGATGGTGCTCAGTCAGCGCCTCACAAAAAAATCGATGTGCAAGCCCTTGACTGTGATTTCTTTGTATTCTCAGGCCACAAAATGTGTGCATCTCAAGGTATTGGTGTTATGTATGGTAAACGCCATCTACTAGAATCTATGCCACCATTCTTATTAGGTGGTGATATGATTGAGTATGTACAAGAACAAAGTACAACCTATAATGAAGTGCCTTATAAATTTGAAGCAGGCACACCAAATGCACATGGGGCTGTAACTTTGAAGGCTGCTATTGAATATTTAGAAGAATATGGCATGGATAATATTAATGCCTACGAAAAGGAATTAGTAGCTTATGTATTGCCAAAACTATTAGCCATTCCACATGTTCATGTGCTCGGCTCTGAAGATCCAAAAGAGAAACATGGTGTAATTGCATTTACGATTGACGATGTACATCCTCATGATGTAGCTACTATTTTAGATAGCTATGGTGTTTGTATTCGTTCCGGTCATCATTGTGCTCAACCATTAGGTGCCTATTATAAAGTACCTGCTTCTAATCGTTTAAGCATGTACATTTATACCCGTAAAGAAGATTTAGATATTTTCTTAGATGCAGTAAAACAAGTACGACCTACAATGGGTCTTAAAGACTAAAGAAGACTAAAGTAAACCATATCCCTAAGTATTGACGAGGGGGAAATAAGCAAGTATAAAGGAGTTCCTACTTATGGAAATGGATCAGTTATATACTGAGTTAATTTTAGAACATAATCAAGATAAACGAAATAAACGTCTTTTAGACGTATTCACAGTATCAGAACATGGTCATAATCCAAGTTGTGGTGATGATTTAACCTTGCAATTAGATGTAGCTGATGGCGTAGTAAAAGATGCCGCTTACACTGGTTCTGGTTGTGCTATTAGTCAAGCATCGGCTTCTATGATGATTGACATTATTAAAGGTAAATCTGTGACTGAAGCCTTTCGTTTAGTCGATATTTTCTTAGGCATGATCAAAAAAGAAGTAACTGATGAAGCTGAATTAGAAGAATTAGAAGATGCTATTGCTCTTCAAAATATTTCTAATATGCCAGCTCGTGTAAAATGTGCTGTATTAGCTTGGCATACCTTAAAAGAAGCGTTAAAAAAGGAAGAATCTCATAGCTAGTTACTTAACATATAATCATGTATAATAAAAGGAGTTAACCAATAACAACTGCTGTTGCTATGAGTTAACTCCTTTTTTACCAAACCTATAAATTAGTCTTCTTTCGGTGCACCTGGTTTTGGCAATTTGCCCATGTCCTGTAATAGTTTAACAATACGGACACCACAATTTTTGCCACCACAAGATCCGGTACCAGCACCAGTACGCTCTCTAATTTTAGGGATCGTATCACAACCATCATTAATGGCTTCTTTAATGGTTTTACGTGAAATGCTACGACAAGTGCAGACTTTAGTATATTTGTCTAAAATACTATCGGGTACTTTTTGTTCTTCAAACTCCATCTGTATTACCTCCCTATACTACTTAGTATAGCTATTAATTTAATAGTAGTTAGGCTTATAATATCTAAAAATAGGAATAGGGTATACCAAATCCAATGTATAAGATATAAATAAGGGCTACTATATAAATTTATTGTACCACAGATTTTTAATTCTATGTATAGTTAAGAAAGGATTCAAATATGATTTGTGTTTTATTTGATTTGGATGGCACTTTAACAGATTCAGCCGAAGGTATTAAAAAATCTGTTATTTATGCATTAGAAAAAAAAGGTGTACCGGTACCGTCTGATGAAATTCTTACGTTATTCATTGGGCCACCAATTGTTGATTCCTTGCGAGAACATTGTCATATGAACGATGCTGATGCGGAAGAGACTTATGGATACTTCAAAGAACGGTATAATACAGTTGGGAAATTTGAAAATAAAGTATATGAAGATGTAGAACGCATGTTAGTAACTTTACGTCAAACTAATACGTATGTTGCTGTAGCTACTGCCAAACCAGAACCGTTGGCCAAAGAAGTGCTAGACCATTTTGGTTTAACTAAGTACTTTGAAATTATCAAAGGGGCTGATAATGCCCGTGGTATAGTGCATAAAGAAGATATTCTAAAAGAAGCCTTAGCAGACATGAAAGAAATTTCTTCAAATCGCACAAAAAAAGAAATTACAGGCTGGTACATGGTAGGGGACCGAAAATATGATATGGAAGCTGCTAAAAAGCTAAATTGTCGTGCAGTTGCCGTTACCTATGGTTATGGAACACAAGAGGAATTAGAAGCAGCTGGGGCTGATTATATTTGTCATACCCCTTCTGATGTAATTTTAAATATTGCTGTTGATACCTTATTATAATAATTAGAATTTATATAAAAAAAGACTATCCCGTTAGCAATTTGCTTTGGGATAGTCTTTTGTATTGTTTAATCTAAAGGTTGCTCATGGCGATTTTTTTTAGAAGAAATAACCTTGAATACTTTAGCTCCTGTAGACTTTAATTTTGTACCTGTTTGCTGTAAGCGCATCCGTGTTCTAGTCACGCGGGCTAGGGCAGAAACAGACGATTTCTTCCGTGGTTTCATATCTTTAACTGAGCCAAAATCACCACGATTAATGCTAGTCGCTTTTACTCGATCAGCACCAAAGGATTGTTTTAAAACACGCATAATCAAAGTGGCCTGCAAAGAAATATTAAAGGTGTAAATATCAACGGCTACATAGCCCATTTCAGGATACGCATGAACTGCAATATGGCAATGAGGGGATACAGCAAATAAAACAATTTCATCATCTAACACTTGGCAGCTAATTTCATCAATCGGCTGTTGGGCTGCTTCTAGGGCATTAGTAACACTTTCCTGAATAATAAGAGGGGAGTTAATCGCATCTTCTAAACAAGTATATAAATCAATAAGTAAATGAGTTCCAATTGAATTTGACACTGTGACACCTTCCTTATAAGCATTAATATATAGTGACAAGCTGATTCAACAGCTTGTGATTTATGAAAAACATACAACATATGCATTTTATGTATTTTTATATCATTATATTATACCGTGAACCTTAAAAATTGTAAAATATCAAATATATTTTTCATATTATAAAACGAATAATTTGAATATATAGTTTAAATTTTTCTTAATAACTTTTTGAAATATAATTTATAAATTTCCTATATTTATGGGACTTATAATGAGTTAGTGAGAAGATTTATTAATTAGATAAATGATGAGTTTCATGAATTATTGAAACAATATTTTTAAAAATTATTCAATTCGTGTAATTATTTATAAGAACATATTTTTTATTTTATGAGTTTATTAGGGATTTAATGGTAATTATTTATATATGACTCTAGAGCATAGGTATATCATTGATTTACATGATAACTTCAGTATGCTATTCTAAGTTTATATTAGACTATGCGTCGTGCTTAGTAGCATAACAATAGGTAGGAGGTCCTAACATATGAGCTTATATTTGAAACGTGATTTTGATACCTTTGTATCAGAAGCCAAAAAGATTTCACCAGATCGTGTTTTTACAGATTATTTATTACGTTATGCTTATGGCATAGATGCATCGTGTTATAGCTATTTGCCAAAAGTAGTAGTAAAACCAAATACGGAAGCAGAAGTAGTACAATTAGTTTTGTTAGCTAATCGCTGTGGCACACCTGTTACTTTCCGCGCTGCAGGTAGTTCCTTATCAGGGCAATGCTCATCTGAAGATGTATTAATCGTAGCTAATGACGGGTTCAAATATGCTCATGTATTAGAAAACGGCAATGCAATTCGCTTAGCCTGTGGCGTAATTGGGGCTGATGCTAATGAAGCTTTACTTCCTTATGGTAAAAAAATTGGGCCGGATCCAGCTACAATTACTACAGCCTTAGTAGGGGGGATTTTTAATAATAACTCCAGCGGTATGTGTTGCGGTACTGCTCAAAACTCCTATAAAACAGTTCGTTCTATGCGCGTCGTGCTAGCCGACGGTACTATTCTTGATACCGGTGATGCGCAAAGCGTTAATGACTTCATGCGTACTCATGGTAAGATGATTGAAGATATTCTTAACCTACGTAGTCAAATCATGGCTGATCAAGAATTAGTAGATTTAATTAACCGTAAATATAAAATCAAAAATACAACTGGCTATGGTATTAACTCATTAGTTGATTTTGAAAATATAGTAGACATTTTAAACCATTTATTTATCGGTAGTGAAGGTACATTAGGCTTTGTTAGTGAAGTTACATATAATTGCGTAGAAGACGCTAAATACAAAGGCTGTGGTCTCTTATTCTTTGAAAAATTAAATGATGCATCTCGCGCAGTAGTTGCCTTAGCTAATATGTCTCGTGAAAAGGTAGTAGCTGCTGAAATGATGGACTATTTAAGTCTAAAAAGTGTACAGCAATTGCCAGAAGTGCCATCATTTGTACGCGGTGTACCTGAAGGCACTAGCTGTATTTTATTCCAATCTGAAAGCAATGACGAAGCTACATTAGATCAAAACTTAGAATATATCAAAGAACATTTAAAAGATATTCCAACTGTAATCCCAAGTTTATATTCCAAAGATGCAGCTGAATATAACTCCTGGTGGATGATTCGTAAAGGTTTATTACCAATTGCAGCTGGTCTTCGTCGTCCTGGTACAACTGTTATTACAGAAGACGTATGCTTCAAAATTGAAGACTTTACTGACGGTATCGAAATGATTACTGAATTATTCCACAAATATGATTTTGTAGATAGTGGTATTATCTTCGGTCATGCTTTAAGTGGTAATGTTCACTTTATCATTACACCTAACTTTAATGAACAAAAAGAAATGGACAACTTTGCTGGTCTTGTTAAAGAAATGGCAGAACGAGTAGCTGGCGTAGAAGGCTCTATTAAAGCTGAACATGGTACAGGTCGCATGGTAGCACCATTCGTAGAATTAGAGTGGGGTAAAAAAGCATATGCTGTTAACCGTCGCATTAAAGAAATCTTTGACCCACTACGTCTACTAAACCCAGATGTTATTATTACTGATAACCCAGACGTTTATAAGAAAAATCTAAAAGCCATGAATGATATTGATCCACTATACAATATGTGTATGGAATGTGGCTTCTGTGAAAAGAACTGTCCAAGTCGTAATTTAACCTTAACACCACGTCAACGCATTTCTTTACTTCGCGAAGAACAACGCTTGCTTAAAGAAGGCAACACTGAAATGGCAGCGGAGCTTAAAAAAGGCTATGAATATTATGGTGTAGACACTTGTGCTGCTTGCTCTATGTGTTCACAACTTTGCCCATTAGGGATTGATACAGCTCAGATTGCTATTTCTATGCGTAAAATTGATCCTAAAGGACGTAGTTTGGCGCAAGCTATTTATAATAACTTTAGCACGACTTTAAAAGCGGCTAGAGTAGGGGTAACCTTAGGTGGGGTAGCAGGAAAAGTAGCTACTAAAACTTTATTAGCTAAGATTTCAGAAGATGCCCATCAATTAACTGGCTTAACACCTTATTTACCAAAAACAATGCCTAAGGCTAATACTTATAAATTGAGCAATAAACGGAATCCATTATTCCAGAAGAATGTAGTATATTTCAGTACTTGTGCTAACCGTGCATTCCGCCAAAATCAAGGCTATGATGATACTCGTAGCTTACAACAAGTATTTGAAAGTTTATGTGATAAAGCCGGTTATAATGTAATTTATCCACCACATATTGAAAATCTTTGCTGTGGCCTAAGTTTTGAAAATTATGAAGAAATTGATAAACAAGCGTTAGCAGATTTAACAGCTTCTTTAATGAAAGCTAGTGAAGGTGGCGTTTATCCAGTCGTTATTGACCATTCCGCTTGCTTTAACCATGCATTTAAACACATTAAAGGCTTAAAAATCCTTGATATTTCTGAATTCTTGTATACAATTTTACCAAACCTAAATGTAACTAAATGCAATGAATCAGTAATTGTCCACAAACAATGTAAAATTAAAACATTAAACAAAGGCGATTATATTGAAAATTTAGCTCGTGCATGTACAGATAAAGTATTCAATATTAAATCATTTGCTTGTGATGGTTTTGCTGGTCAAAAAGGTTTCTTTACACCAGAACTTAATAAATGTGCCACTAAAGATTTAGCTGATGAAGTTAAAAAATATGGTTGCACTTTAGGTGTAAGTTCCAGTTCCACTTGTGAAATTGGTCTTGGTGAAAATGGCGGTATTCCATTTGTAAGTATTGCTTACTTATTAGACCGTTGTTCTACAAGAAAATAAAATTTGAACAATTCATAAAAAATAGCCTTCGATACATGTCGAGGGCTATTTATATAGGTAATAGCTTAGAGCTTATTATTGAACTCTTTTTAGCTTTATGATATAATTACTTCCGATAACGATATATTATCGGAAGTAATTTTTAGGTTATTTTACAATGAATTAAGCAATATCAAGGTTTATTCGTATTTTACAACTATTATATACTATTATACTATCTTGGAATTTTATCGTATTATAAGGAGTTTCCTATTATGAGCGCTAACAAGCATTTTTACTTACGAGACAATGAAATCCTCAAGGCTAGCAGCAAACTCTCTGAAAAAGCTAAACAAAGCATTCTCTTATCTAAATCTGAAAATACAGTTGATGCGTATGAGTCAGATTGGGATGATTTTGTATATTGGTGTGAATCTCGGCACGTTTCATTTTTTCCGGCTACCCCTGAAACCATTGTTAACTATATTAATGACTTAGCTGATCATGCCAAAGCTAATACCATATCTCGCCGCATTAGTGCTATTTCTGAAAACTTTAATGCTTCTGGTATATCGGATAATCCTTGTAAATCTTCGCTAGTCAGTCAGGCTTTGCGTGGCATTCGTCGTGCTAAAGGAACCTATCAACAAGGTAAAACTCCTATTCTACTAGAAGATTTAGAAGATATTTTTCAAGAAATGGATTCTCTTGGCTTACCAGAGATTCAACTACTACGAGATAAAGCTATTCTATTAATCGGCTTTATGGGTGCTTTTAGACGAAGTGAAATTAGTGCTTTAACTGTAGAGGACCTTACCTTCTCTCCACAAGGCTTAGAAGTGTTTATACGCTCTTCAAAAGCCGACCAAGAAGGTCAAGGAGCCGTTGTAGCTATCCCTTATATAGAAAACGCTGAATTTTGCGCTGTAAGGGCCGTTAAGGCATGGCTCCGGTATACTGGTATTAAAAGTGGTCCAATTTTTAGAGGTTTTACGAAAAAAATGGACATTCGTAAGAATGCATTAAGTGATAAAAGTATTGCTGATATAGTAAAAAAATATATTTCCCTTATTGGTTTAGACCCGGCTATGTATGGAGCCCATAGCCTACGTCATGGTTTTGCTACAACAGCAGCTACTTATGGTGTAGAAGAACGTAATATTATGCGCCAAACTCGCCATCATAGTGTCAATATGGTACGAAGATATATTAATGAAGCCAATAAATTTGTCGATAACCCAATTAGTACTATATTTGGTAGTAGAAAACGCTAACATATTTCTATAGAATCAATACTATATAGTAACAATAGAAAAACGGTGATACCTAGCCGCCTAAGTATCACCGTTTTATTGTATTCAATTGTCTATATAAACCCTAGAGTAAAATAACTCATAGTGGATCTATTACTTTATTCATTCTGTGCTAAATAATCAACAGGTAATTTATGATTTGGTGTTTTAATAGTTGGCACTTTAATTTGGCTACCAGGTTCTAAATTAGCTCTTTCATCCAACTGATTCAGTGATTTTACGACATGAACCATTTCACGCACATCGATGTTGCTATTGCTGTGTTCAGTCGCAATACCCCAAACAGTATCGCCAGCTTTAACAGTTACAGTACGAACATTTTGTGTATCTAATTCAATAGTCGGTGTATTAATAAAATAACCCATTGTTAATGTTAAAAACATGCTGAAAACGATTAAAAAATCACGTTTCATACTATCACCTCATTAATAAACTAATCCCAGGCCCCTAACATACATGTATTATTATCTAAAATAAGAGCAATACTTACGAACATTTCAACGGTATGTATGTTCGTTTATGAAATTAGTATACCACACGAATAAATGTTCGGTCAATACTTAATCGAACAATTATTTGACAAAACTTTACCTTACGTTCTATAATAATGATGAGATTATTTATATATTTGCAACTTTTTACTACAGAATGAGAGGTTTTAACAGTGAGACGTCCAGCTACCGATATTAACTCCAAACAACAAAAGATTCTAGATTTTATTACTGAATCCCTACAGACAGAATATCGTTGCCCTAGTGTACGTGAAATTTGCAATCATATGGGCCTAAGCTCCACCTCTACTGTTCAAAGCCACTTAAATACATTAGAACGTTTTGGCTATATTAAACGGGATGTAAATAAAAACCGTTCTATTACGGTCGTTGGTATGAAGCCAAAAGTTATTCCTGAAGTTAACACATCTACAGATGGTCAAGTTACCTCTTCTGATGCCTTTGATTTTATGGATATGAAATTGAAAAATGTACCACTGATTGGGACTGTCCAAGCCGGTTTACCCGTAACAGCTTATCAAAATCAAGAAGCTCAAATTCCATTACCTATGACACTCATTGGTAACTCTGAATGTTTCTTACTTCGTGTTCGTGGTGAGTCTATGCGTGATATTGGTATATACGAAGGGGATTTATTAATTGTTCGCAATCAATCGACTGCTAATAATGGTGATATTGTAGTTGCTCGCATTGATGATGAAGCTACTGTTAAACGGTTCTATCGCGAAAGTAATCGTATTCGTTTACAACCAGAAAATAGCGATTTTGAGCCAATTTATACTGATAATTGTGTTATTGAAGGTAAGGTAATCGGACTTATTCGCGATCATATTTAGCCATATAGTTACAAAATATGACTAACTTATCCAGTAAATGTTAACTATTTTTGCTTAAATAAAACTATATAACAAGAAACATAAAAACGAACACCTGTTTGGCTGCCCTATTTTCAAGCAACTAAACAGGTGTTCGTTTTATACTTAGTATATTTACTATATTTACTATACTTACTATATTTACTGTATTTACTATACTTACTTCATATATGGTTTAATAGCGGCGTCCACTACAGCAACTTCTTCAGCTGATGGTTCACACATTGGTAAATGATATGGACCTGCTGGCAAGCCCATTTGACGGACTGCATATTTAACAGGAATTGGGTTAGTTGTAACAAACATAGCACTAAATACAGGATATAATTCCCGATGTATAGCTTTAGCTTTTGCTACATCGCCAGCTTCATAAGCTTGAATCATTTCATTCATTTCATTACCAACCACATGACCCGCTACTGAAATGACACCACAGCCCCCTACAGCTAACATAGGTAAGGTCAAACCATCATCACCACTATAAATCATAAAATCATCTGGTAGTAAATGATAAATTTCTGAAGCTACATTAATATCACCACTTGCTTCTTTTACAGCAGCTATATTTTCACAAGTAGCACGAAGTTTTGCTAAGGTAGCTGGCAAAATTTTACCACCTGTACGCCCTGGTACATTATAAACTATAACTGGTAAATCAGTCGCTTCAGCCATAGCTTTGAAGTGTAAAAATACCCCTTGTTGATTTGGTTTATTATAATAAGGTACGACTCCCATTACTGCATGAACACCAGTTTTACTAGCTTCCTTTGTAAAAGCAACTGTTTTAGCAGTATCATTAGACCCTGTATTGGCCACGATTGCACCAATATGACCACATTCTTGCGCAATAGTCTTAAAGAGCTTTAACTTATCCTCATTGCTGATAGTTGGGCTTTCCCCAGTAGTACCACATACAATAAGGCCATCAGAGCCATTTGCTAATAAATGCTTAGCAAGTACTACAGCGCCCTCAAAATCTACTGAACCATCTGCGTGGAATGGTGTAATCATAGCAGTTAAAACACGACCTAAGGTTTTCATAAGAACCTCCTCTAATAATTTCATTTAAAAAGATTGGTTTTCTACAAGGTATTCCGCAATTTGTAATGCATTAAGTGCTGCACCCTTACGAATTTGATCCCCTACAATCCAGAAATTCATACCTTTGTCATTATATAAATCTTTGCGAATACGGCCTATTTCACAATCATCTTTGCCAGACGTATATAATGGCATTGGATACTCTTGTTCTTGTGGATTATCTTTTACAATCAAGCCTGGGAAGTTATCACAAGCAGCTTTAAAATCAGCTACACTAACAGGTGCTTCTGTTTCTACTAGCACAGATTCAGAATGCGAACGATATACTGGAATACGAATCGTTGTTGGTACTACTTGAATTGTATCATCATGCAAAATCTTTTGCGTTTCTAGTACCATTTTCATTTCTTCTTTAGTGTAGTCATTATCCATAAATACATCAATTTGTGGAATTACATTAAAAGCAATAGGATAATGTTTTGGTAATGAACCACTTGGTAAAATATTAGCTACCATTTCTTCGCCAGCCATATGTGATTTTACTTGATTATCTAATTCATCAATACCCTCTTTACCGGCACCGGAAACAGCTTGATAGGTGCTGACTACAATTCGCTTAATTGGTGATAAATCATGAAGCGGTTTCAAACCTAATGCCATAATAATTGTAGAACAATTTGGATTAGCAATAATACCTTTATGTGTATCAATATCTTCTGGATTCACTTCTGGCACTACTAATGGAACTTCTGGATCCATGCGGAATGTACTGGAATTATCAATAACAATAGCCCCTCGTTTAACCGCTTCTGGTGCTAAAGTCTTCGAGATAGAACCACCAGCAAACAAAGCAATATCAATGCCTTCAAAAGATTCAGGTGTTGCTTCCTCAACGATATATGACTTACCACATACAGTTAATTCAGTACCAGCTGAACGAGCGGATGCCAATAATTTTAAGTCTGCAAATGGAAAATTACGTTCTTCAAATAGGTTAATAAACTCTTGACCTACAGCGCCTGTAGCGCCTAAAATTGCAACATTTGGTTTTCTCATGTGTATCTCTCCCACTAAAAATTATAAATAATGTTCTAAGCCATATGTAAGACCTGGTTTATCCATAATCTTTTTACAAGCTAAGATAACGCCAGGCATAAAGGATAAGCGACTAAGTGAGTCATGGCGAATGGTTAAGGTTTCATCATAACCCCCAAATAAAACCTCTTGATGAGCCACATAACCTGGTAAACGAACACTGTGAATCGTTACTTCATCTACTTTAGCGCCTCGTGCACCAGGTAGACTTTCTTTAGTTAAGTCTTCTGCCCCTTGAGCACCAGCGGCCTGTTTGGCTTCATTAATTAATTTAGCTGTTAATACAGCCGTACCGGAGGGTGCATCATATTTGTGATTATGATGTAATTCAATGATTTCTACATTAGGAAAATAAGGCGCTAAATTGGCAGCTGTTTTCATCATCATAACAGCACCTAGTGAAAAATTAGGAGCCACTAAACAATTGGCCTTATTAGCTTTACCAATAGCAGCTAATTCATCACGTTGCTCTGCCGTAAGACCAGTAGTACCAATTACAATATGAACACCTGCTGCTAACACAGTTTTGGCATTTTCAAAAATAATAGCAGGATTTGTAAAATCTACTACTACATCTGTTTTTTTATCAGCCAAGGCAGATGTAAGATCCTTATATAATGGAAGTCCCAATTCTTCTAAGCCAGCAGCCTTGCCAGCATCTTCTCCAGCTTGCTTTGGATCAATACCACCAATAAAGGTAAGCTCTGGATCATTATGAACAGCCTTTACTACTTCACGCCCCATTTTACCGGTGGCGCCACATACCATTACCGTAATCATATGCATTCCTCCTAAAAAAAAGACCAGCGCATAGCTGCCACTGATCTTGGTATGATTACCTGAACGAGCTATCTTACTTGATTACTAAGTATCAAGACTAGGATAGTCGGAACAATGAGCTAGCACTCCATCTAACGATGACAGTCATACACCTATTCGATGCACAACCAGCACTGTTTGTTGGCTCAAACAGGCTTCGGCGAAACTTCCTTTCTTCATACGTCTACATGTGCCTCACTCAATATGAATACTCTTAACCTTCGCGCCTCTATCTCCATCTATTCAATTAAAAAATGATTACTATTAGTATACATTTATTTTTTAATATCGTCAAATTTTATTATGTATACATTATAAATGCTTAATAACAATCTTTCTTAGGCCTGTTTATTTTTAAAATGAGCAATCATCTCTTTAGCTGTTGCTAAGGCTGTATGAGAAAAGTTTTGTCCTGACATCATACGTGCAATTTGCTCAACATGCTCTGTTTCAGATAGTTCAGTTAAGCTTGATACGGTACGCCCTTCTTCTTCATGTTTAGCTAAATGATAGTGATGTTTAGCAATACTCGCTGTTTGCGGTAAGTGTGTAATACAAAATACTTGTGTACTATTACTTAATTGTTGAATTTTTGCCGCCACTTGTAATGCTATATCACCACTAATCCCTACATCGATTTCATCAAACACTAGGGTTTTAAAGGTTTTAACATTAAATACAGATTTAAAAGCTAATGCAATACGAGAAATTTCACCACCAGAAGCTACTTTATGAAGCGGTAATAAGCCTTCACCTGCATTGGCACTAAAAAGTAATTCTATATGCTTAGCACCTAACGGTGTTAACTCTTCACTAAGTTCTAAGGCAAATTGTAACTCCGCCTTAGGCATCCCTAAATCAGTTAACTGTTCTTTTAATTGAGCCGCTATAATAGCACTATTAGCTTGACGTATAGTTGTTAAATTAACTAATGCAGCATTAGCTTTCTCTTCTGCCATAGCAACCGCTTTTTCTAAATCTTCTTTAGCAAAACTCTGTGCCTCTAATTCTTCTAAACGCGTTTGCGCTTGCGTTTCAAATTCTAAAATAGCCTCTATCGTATCGCCATATTTCCGTTTTAGTCCATAGATTAAAGAATCCCGTTCTTGGCAATAGGCATAGCGCTCTTCGTCATAAGAAATAGTGTCACGATAACGATCAAGACCTTGCGCTGCTTCTTCTAATTGAAAGTAAGCCGAATTTACCAATTCTGATAATTCTTTTAAACTGTCATCATAGCGAACTAAGTCCTGTACTTCAGCTTTAATACTATTAACAGCTTCTAAAATAGCATGACGATCACTATAAAAAGCATTATAACAAGCACCCAGTACTTTATCTAAATGCTCAAAACTATCCAGACGTTTCAATTCCGCAGTTAAGGCTTCATCTTCACCAACTTTTAATTGTGCTTCTTCAATTTCATCAATCTGAAAGCGCAACATATCTAATTCACGAGCTCGTTCAGCAGCCATGGCTTCCATACCATCCAACTGCTGTTTAGCTGTTTTATAGACTTTATACGCTGCTACATAGGTTTCAAAAGCAATCTGACCTTCTTGGCTATATTCGTCTAAATAGCGGTGATGTACCTCTGGATCCAAAAGTAGCTGATTACTATATTGTCCATGAATATCCGCCAAATAAAGTCCTATTTCACGCAATGCTTTTAAGGGGATTGCTTGGTCATTTGCTAAAATAGTAGATTTACCTTGACGATTAAAGGAGCGTGATAAAATAAGTTGATTCTCTTCAACTAAAATATTTTTACTCCCTAATAACTCTAATAAAGCCGAATCACCAGTTACGTCAAAAACCCCTTCTATCACAAAAGCGTCTTTACCATGGCGAATAAACTCACTACTAGCTCGTTCACCTAGCAATATACTGAAGGCGTCCATTAAAATGGATTTACCAGCCCCAGTTTCACCAGTAAAGATAGTAATTCCATCAGAAAATTGTAAATTCATCTGTTCTATTAAAGCAAAATTACGAATCCCCATATGTGTAAGCATAGTTTAATAGCCTTAGTCTTTCATTAAATCCGAAATACGTTTTAAAATTGGTTGCACATCTTCAACAGAACGAGCAATAAGTAAAATCGTATCGTCCCCTGCCAAAGTTCCAATTAATTCGCCCCATTTAGCATGATCAATAGCAAATGCTACTGATTGAGCCGAGCCTGGCAATGTATGCAATACCACTTGATTTAAGCTGTAATCTACACGAGTAATAGAGTCTTGGAATAGACGACTAATTCGATTGCCAATAAGCAAGACATTTTCTTCAGGTGATAAAGCATAGCGATAGTGACCATCACCGGTAGGAATTTTAATAAGCATCAATTCTTTTATATCACGAGATACGGTAGCTTGTGTTACTTCAATCCCTTCATCTGCTAAAGCAGCCGCTAACTCTTCTTGCGTTTCAATCGAGCGGGATTGTACGATTTCTTTAATCTTGTTATATCTGTAGCGTTTCATAGGTCACCGTCCTTTAATAATATATAAAATAGGAGGCTTGTTAATTTGATTAACTGGCATCCATGTTGCCACATCATAAGCTTGCTGTGGCAAGGTTGATAAAAATGTATGTACCGCCTTTGCTTCGGCCTCGCCTATAGCTGTACCTGGGTAGGCTACCACTGTAATGAGCCCCTTTGGTGCTAAACAAGTAAGCCCTTTAGAAATAGCTTCAATGGTAGTATCCGGTTGTGTCATTAATTCATGAGAACTACCGGGTAAATATCCTAGATTAAAAATAAGTAAGTCAATTGGTTGTGTTAACCAATCTGTAGTACCTAATAGAATTTCATGAGAACCTTCGATAAAGTAACAGTCAATATCCTTTCGCTCACATTCTCTTGCTAATCTAACAGTAGCAGTTTCAATCGCTTTTTTCTGTTTATCTAAACCATATAAAGAAGTTCCGGACTCACAATGAGTAGCTAAATAAAGTAAATCATGACCATTGCCTACCGTTGCATCTACAATAGTGCGTGCTTGTCGTAATTGATCAAGCCACAAAGTACGTTGAAATTGTACAGCATGATTAAAATTAATCATAATAATTCATCTCGCCGAGCCGATAACTTACGGAATAAGGTAGCAAAGAATTTTTGCTCGTAAAAACGTACATAACGGCTATAAAGAGCACTCGCTTCTATATGTAACGTATCTTCATTAGTAAATTCATAATCAAAAGTACCATCAATACAAATATGTAATTTTTCTTGACGCTTTGGCATGGTTAAATCAACGCGGGCACTTTCTTTAAGCACTAATGAGACACTCTGTAGTAGATGTGGTGCTATAGGTGTTACAATAATCGAATGATTATCTGGTGCCATTATAGGACCTCCAGCGGATAGATTGTACCCCGTTGAACCAGTCGAACAGGCAACAATCAAACCATCAGCGGGATACATTTGCGTATAGCCCTCATTAATTGATAAATTAATGCGAGCCATGCGACCTGGTTTTTCATGAGTAATAACGATTTCATTAATGATAGGGGTTAATTTCTTAGCCCCTTCGGCAGTCCGAATTTCAGCAGCTAAATGAATTCGATTTTCTACTCGATAATCACCCTTAGCAATCTTTGTAATCCTATCTTCCATATCTGCCAATTCTATTTGATTAAGAAATCCCAATTCACCAAGATTAATGCCACAAATTGGCACATCATGCATATAAATTTGGCGAGCTAAATGAATGAGCGTACCATCACCACCAAAACTAAAGGCAATATCTAAATGCTTAAAAATTTCAGGTCTTGGTAATACTTGATCATCGGAAACATTAAGCAATTTTGGCAAATCAAATTCTTTAAGATCTTCAGGAAGCCAAACTTCTATACCACAATTATCGCAAATACGTTTTGCTTCTTGTAGCACAGCTATAATATTCTCTTTGCCCATATTAGGGATAAAACCTACTCGCATATCATCACCTACATTTCATGAGCGGCTGCAACCACTGACTCTACTAATTCATCAGTTATTGGCAAAGCCCCTTCCTTTGTCTTCTTAAAAAATCCTAAAAATTCTATATTTCCTTCTGTCCCTTTAATAGGGGAATATGTAGCACCATGCAAATATAAGCCACAAGCTTCAGCCACTTGTAAGATACGTA
Organism: Veillonella intestinalis; assembly: GCF_943192895.1. NCBI lineage: Bacteria > Bacillati > Bacillota > Negativicutes > Veillonellales > Veillonellaceae > Veillonella > Veillonella intestinalis. The sequence continues at coordinate 228,860 of NZ_CALPCB010000002.1, forward strand.
ATAATACCTCTCTATGAGTACTGGCTTCACGAACAATACCACCTTTACCTACTTTTTCACGGCCTGCTTCAAACTGTGGTTTAATCAAAGCAACTAAAGAACCGCTGTCTTTAAGCAAGGTAACCGCTACCGGTAGTACTTTATCTAAGGATATAAAGGCCACATCAATAGAGATAAAGTCAACAAGCTCCCCTAATTGTTCAGCTGTTACAGTACGGATATTTTGTTTTTCCATATTAACAACGCGTGGATCTTGACGCAGTGACCAAGCTAATTGATTATACCCTACATCAATAGCAAACACTTTAGCGGCTCCATTTTGTAAAGCACAATCTGTAAAACCGCCAGTTGATGCGCCAATATCTACCATGACAGCGTCTGTTAAATCAATGGGATAGAGTTGCAATGCTTTTTCTAATTTTAACCCACCACGGCTAACATAAGGCAACGTATTTCCCTTTACTGATAAATCAGCATCTATGGGAATTTTAGTGCCCGCTTTATCAACGCATACTGTGCCCATGAAAATTTGACCAGCCATAATTGCAGTTTTTGCTTTTTCTCGGCTTTCAAATAAACCACGGTTAACTAGCAGTACGTCTAAACGTTCTTTAGTACTCATAAAACTCCCTTACAATTAAAGAAAATTATAATAAATAATTGATGCTACTGCATAACCTAAAATGGCTCCGCCAAACACTTCAAATGGAGTATGACCTAATAGTTCTTTAAGCACTTGCCCTCCTTCAATATGAACAGGAATGTTTCGTTTCTTGAAATGTTCCATCAATTGATTGAGAATTTGTGCTTGGCGACCAGCTTCACGGCGCACACCAGATGCATCGTACATAACAATCAAAGAAAAGGTTAAGCAAATAACAAACAAATCAGATGTTGGTCCATGTTGATATGCCGTTGCCGTTGATAGAGCTACCACTAAAGATGTATGAGAACTCGGAAACCCACCAGACCCAATAAGGCGTTCCCATTGCAAACGGCGAATTTGTAATAGCACAATGACAAACTTTAAAGCTTGGGCTAAAAACCAACCCCAAAACGCACTAATAGCTATATAGTTACTAAAGAGTTCATTTAAGAATTGCATAATTAATTTGTCCTATGCACTAGATAATCTACTAAGGCTTCTAATATAGTAGTATCACCATCAATTTCTGAGAGGGCCGCTTTAGCCGCAGCTGCTGTTTCCGCTACTTTGGCTCTAGCACCAGCCTCACCTAATTCGGATACATAGGTGGATTTATCTTGTTTTTCATCACTTCCAGGCATTTTACCCAAATCTTCAATAGTTCCTGTTACATCAAGAATATCATCAGTGATTTGGAACAATAAACCTAAGTGATCACCATATGTACGATACGAAGCCTGCACTTGTGGGGTCGCATTACTTAAAATAAGCCCAATCTCTATGGCAGCTAAAAATAAAGCACCTGTTTTACCACGATGTAATACTTGTAATTCTTCAAGTGGTATATGACGACCTTCTGACTCTAAATCAAACGCTTGCCCACCAACCATTCCTTCTGGACCAGCTGCTTTGGCTAACGCCAATACACAAGACAATTGTTGACTAGGTGTGGCAACCGTATTTTGACACATTAATTGAAATGCATACGTCAATAAACCATCACCGGCTAGGATAGCAAGACCATCACCATATACTTTATGATTCGTTAAACTTCCACGACGATAATCGTCATTATCCATGGCTGGTAAATCATCATGTACCAACGAATATGTATGAATTAATTCAATAGCACAAACGATTTCTTTATAAGGTTCCGGCGAAACACCTAATGACTCCATAACCGCTTTTGTTAAAATCGGACGGATTCGTTTGCCCCCCATTAGTAAACTATAACGCATAGCTTCGTATAACTTAGCATACTCTGCATTGGGCGACTCTAATAGGGAGGCCAAATACGATTCTGTCCAAGCTTTACTGGCTTTTAAATATTCTGTTAGCATAGTTCCTCCTACCCTATAGGTATGCACCAGTAGATAACATTTTATGTATTAATAGATAGAAATTATAAAAATACTCTCTATCTAATTATTATACATCATTTATTCTAATTTATACATAGATTATTTCTACATTTCATCGCCAATTCGTACTTCTTCAATAATCTGACGCACTTCGCCTTCTACACTTTGTAGCATATCAGAGCATTCTTTTACCAAAGTTAAGCCTTTTTTATATTGTGTTAGCAATTCATTGACTGATAATTCATTAGCATCCAATGTTCGAACAATTTCTTCTAAGGCTGCATATTTCTTTTCGTAGTTTTTTAATGTATTAGCCATTGCTATGAATCTCCTCTATTACAGCTTCTAATGTACCATCTTGCATGGTTATATCTATATGATTACCAGGGTTCAATTCTTTCGTAGATCGAATTGGTAAACCCTTATGCTCAACTTTTGTATACCCTTTTACTAATAGGTGAAGCGGATTTAGTAACTCTAGTTGTTGTGCTAATAGCACAATATCATTTTGCTTTTTCCCTAAGCCTTTAGTAAGGCTAGTCTGTAATTCATGTTGTAAAGCTGTTAATTTAGCACTTTCTTTATGAATAAGCGTAAGAGCTGGAATCCCTAACTTACGATTAAAAATTGCTTGTAAATCTTGCTTCTTCGACTCTATCATTTGCTTCATAAATTGGTGCAAATACTCTTCTTTGTCTTTGAGTTGTTGCCACAGTAAAGTTACAGGGTATACAGTTAATTCAGCAGCATGACTAGGCGTAACGCCTCGAACATCAGCAGCAAAATCGCATAAGGTATAGTCCGTCTCATGACCTACGGCTGAAACAATTGGTGTTTTACAATGATAAACAGCTTCTACAACAGCTCTATCATTAAAGCACCATAAATCTTCCATAGAGCCACCACCACGACCAACAATAATTAATTCTACCTCTTTATCTCGATCTGCCCGTTCAATGCCTTTGGCAATAATAGGACCTGCTTTATCCCCTTGCACTGGTACAGCAAATAATTTAAAGTGAACCCATGGATTACGTTGCTTCGCTACATGTAAAATATCATGCAGTACAGCGCCAGATTCAGAGGTAACAAGACCTATACAAGTAGGCATGACTGGCAATGGTTGTTTATGAAGATCATCTAAATACCCTAAAGCAGTTAATTCTTTTTTTAAAGCTTCGTACGCTAATTGGTAAGGACTCTTTTGGCCTATTTCCATATCATTACAAATTAAGCTTAAACGACCTGTTTTTTCATAAAAATTAATAGTTGCTCGCATGGTAACAAAAAGACCATTTTCTAAAGCACCTACTAAATTCTTTTTCTGAGCCGTTCCAGCCCAAAGAGCCACGTCTACAGAAGCATCTTCATCTTTAAGGGAAAAATAATAATGCCCCGTACTATGTCGTTTTAAATTTGAAATAGTGCCAGCAACATAACAATTTTTTAAAATATATTCACGCTCTAATACCCGTTTAATTAATGAATTTAAACGAGCTACAGAAAAAACATCCATAAAGACCTCTACTTTCCTAATAAAGCGGCGCCATAAGCTACACCCGTCGCATTATCTGAACTATATTGAGGTGGTGCAAACTCTAGTGTTACCTCCTGTTTCTGCCCAAAAGCGAGTAAAGCTTCTCGCAAATAGCTGTTAGCCATAACTCCACCAACAGCAATTAAACGATTAGCTGGTCGCTGAGACCACTCATAGGTAAGCATTTTGGTTAATGATTCACAAATACAATGAAACACAGCTAAGCTCATTTGTGCTTGTATATCTTCTGAAACCACATCACCTTGATGATCCTTATTTTTTAAGCGTTCAAGACGACGCATAGCTTCACTGCAAGGGCCGCCAAAGCTTAAAGCTCCCTTTTTGACCGCTACAGGCAATGGTTTAAACCGTTCTTCCTTAACTAAGGTTTTTACTGTTTCTGCTAAATTAGCTGGATTAGTACAAAGCGTTTTGGCTAATAACTCTAGCTTTGGTCCAGCAGGAAACGGTAATCCTAAAGCAACTCCAACACGATCTACGAATTGTCCGCCATGTAAATCTATAGCACCATTAACTAGTTGAGCCGTAAAAAAATGACCTTCATGAGGCACACAATATAAAAGTTCTGTCGTGCCCCCTGATACATGGAGACTAAAAAATGGTTCGGAAGGAATTGTCTGTAGTACACGCAAAGCTGCTAAAATATGATTTTCTTGATGAGAAAATTCAAATAAAGGAACATTATGCATATGACTCAAACTTCTACCTAAACCATGCCCCACAAGAAAAGCTGGCATATATGAATTAGCTTCCCGTCTAGGAAACGCACTCACACCAATGCCAGCTAGGGTATAGTCCTGAGGTAATTGCTCAATTAAACTAGGTAAAGCACGGGTATGTTGGAATACCATTTGCGATTGCTGAAGCCCACGGGCGCCAGGTTTCACCTCTAATAGTTTACGTGCTTCCCCTATTAACTTGCCATCTTCGCTTACAAGTGCACAAGACGTTGTATAACAACTAGTATCTATCCCTAAAAATACTTTCATAATAGCCTCTTAGGCCTCTGTAGAGGTAGATACAGTTGTTTTATTTTTAGCAATTGTATCAAGTACTGCATTTACAAATTTATAACTTTTTTCTGCACCATAGTCTTTAGTTAATTGAATGGCTTCATTAATAATAATGCGAGGGTCAATAGCTTCATTAGACAGGATAAGTTCCCATGTTGCTAAACGCAATACATTGCGTTCCACCGCTCCTAACTGAGAGATTTTACGCTTTGGTGAATAGCTTTGTAATAGTTTATCAATAGTCGTCTTATTGGCTTCTACACCTTGAATAATAGCTTCTGCATAGGCTACATCCATGCCTTGTGTTGTATGTACTTCTTCCGCTACAGGAACTGAAATAGTATCTTCTACATTATGAAATTCTTTTGCATATAAACTTTGAAATGCATACAATCGTGCTTGGCGACGATTACGATTTTGTTTCATTGCTTGTCTCCTCGAACTTTTGATTTGGATCAATAATATGTTCAAAATGTACGTCAATACGTACTTTATCTATGGCAGCCTTTTCTTTTAAATCTTTGCGAATTTGTTGACGAATTTGCTCTGCCATCGTCATTAAAGGATATCCGTAAAGGACATTAATATAAATATTAACTTCCAGACCTTCTTTACGATGTTTTACATTTACACCTGGTAAGCGTTTTTGCCCAAAATTACGAGCAATACCATCCACCATGCCATAATAAAAATTACTATTTAAGGAATGATAGCCAGGGATTAGTGTGAGTGCATGATTGGTAATTTGTAAAATAACCTCATCTGATACTTCAACCTGTTTATTTTTATTATCCACTAAGTATCACTCCTTCCATCAGTAGTAGTTGTGCCTAAGGCACTATCAAACGCAATATCTTGAATAAAAATATTAACACCCTCTACGGTAGTTCCCGTTAACGTTTCAATTCCAGTCTTTACATTTTCTTGAACGCGTAAGGCCACATCAGGAATACGATATCCATACCGAGCTACTAAATATAAATCTAGCGAAATTGACGTATCGGATACATGTTGTAATTTAACTCCTTCCCACTGGCTTTTCATACCAATAAAATTGGCAAAATCATCACCAGCAGTCGTACTCATAGAGGCAACTCCTTTAATCTCTAATGCCTTTAATAGAGCAATAGTACCATACACAGTGTCACTAATTTTGGTTTTTCCTTCAAAGAATGTAGTCTCTTCACTCATAGTACGCCAGCCTTTCTGTCATAGCATAAAAGCATTTGCCTCTCACATAGTGCGTTAAAGACAAATGCTTTTAAATTTAAATGAAATTACGCACGTTCAATGTACTGACCAGTGCGAGTATCAACGCGAAGCACATCGTCAACTTCGATGAACATCGGTACTTTAACTACATAGCCAGTTTCAAGCGTAGCTGGTTTGTTACCACCAGTGGCAGTATCACCACGGATACCAGGATCAGTTTCAACTACACGAAGTTCTACGGCTACTGGCAAATCAAGACCAATTACAATACCTTGGAAGAACATAATGCTTACTTCCATATTTTCAAGTAAGAAATTCTTAGCTTCACCTAATTGTTCAAGAGTTAGTTCAACTTGATCATATGTTTCGCTATCCATGAAGGTATAGGCACCATCAGCTTCGTATAAATATTGCATACGACGACGGTCTACATGAGCTTTAGGTACTTTTTCACCAGCATTGAATGTACGTTCAACTACAGCGCCAGTTTGCAAATTTTTCAATTTACAACGAACGAAAGCAGCCCCTTTCCCTGGTTTTACGTGTTGGAAGTCAACTACTTGCCACACGTTGCCATCGAGCTCAACTGTTACGCCCGGACGAAAATCATTACTAGAAATCATTTAAATCCCTCCGTTTAACCTTTTACTTCTATTAATTCTTTCGAGGTATGAGTCAATAGTTCATAACCCTCGTCAGTAACAATAACACTGTCTTCAATGCGAAGACCCATTTCACCAGGCAAATATACCCCTGGCTCTACAGTAACAATCATATTAGATTCTAATACTGTATTAGATTTTGGTGAGGCCACTGGCTCTTCATGAATATCAAGACCAACACCATGACCTGTGCCATGATTAAAATAGCCTTCATAGCCAGCCTTATAAATACTATCACGACAAGCAGCATCTACAACCTTACCAGTCACACCAGCTTTAACAGCCGCTAATCCCAGTAGTTGGGCCGTAAGAACTACGTCGTATAAATTACGTTGTATTTCTGAAGCCTCACCCATAACAATCGTACGAGTCATATCTGAATGATACCCTTTATAAACGGCCCCAAAATCAAAGGTAACAAAGTCGCCCCTTTCAATCACTTTATTAGACGCAACACCATGCGGCATGCTAGAGCGATGTCCTGAGGCTACAATGGTTTCAAAAGATGGTTCTTCAGAACCACGACGCATCATTTCAATTTCTAAAATAACACGCACTTCTTGTTCAGTCATACCTACTTTTAATTGAGGTAGCATAGCAGCAAAAGCTTCATCAGCAATCTGAGCCGCCTTGCGCATTAAAGCCAACTCATCCGGTCGTTTCACGGCCCGTAATGAAGTTAAATTCACTGACGCAAACTGACTATCAGTAAGCACTTCTGAAAAGGTTTGGTATGTATCTACTGGCACATAGTTCCCTTCAAAAGCACATACAGCTAAGGAAATTTGTTGCTCCTTGCATATTGTTGTAATACTGTCCCATACTGACGAAGTATACTGAATTACTTCATAGCCTTCGCATTGTTGCTGTGCCTGTTCTGTATAGCGACTATCTGTAATTATATACGCTTGTTTAGGTGTTACAAAGCCTACTGCCGTAGTACCTGTAAAACCAGCAAAATACCTAAGATTGGTCTGGCTAAGCAAGAGTATGCCATCATACTGGTGCGCAGTCAAATAATCCTGTAGGCGTAATAAGCCATTCATGATAAGACTCCCTTGCTATAAATTTTTTCATTTCATGATACCATAAATTACGTATTTTGACTATAGTTTTTCCACGTCTTCCTCATCAAGATATGCAAAATCACCTAAATTTTCAATTCCAGCTAAAGTTAAATGACCTACTGATAGACGCCGTAAATAAGTAACCTCACCACCAGCAGCCCCTATCATCCGTTTTACTTGATGATATTTACCTTCTTCAATACTGATTTGAGCTTTACCTGGCTCTAATACCTCGAGAATAGCTGGTTTACATACTGTGCCATCGCCTAGAACAATACCTTCTTGTATACGTGCCAAACCAGTGTCAGTGAGTTCACCGGCATATTCAATATAATACAATTTAGAAATATGTTTTTTACCATTTATAATACGATGAGCCCACACACCATCATTAGATAACAATAATAAGCCTTCTGTATCCTTATCTAATCGTCCCACTGGAACAACACCCATGGTTAAAAATTCAGGTGGCAATAGTTCCATTACTGTGGGATGACGTGCATCTTCTACGGCACATACATAGCCAGCTGGTTTATTGAGCTTGACATAATAATTCTGACGACTATCGATAACTTCACCATTTACAGCAATAACCTGTTCTGGAATATTAATGGCTTGGTCTTTTTTAGTAGCAACTATTCCATCAACAGTAACTAAACCTTGCTTAATTAAGCCATGAACTTCTTTACGACTACCCAACGCTTTATTAACAAGAAATTTATCTAAACGTAAACGCATGCTTCAACCTACTACTTTATAGTTAAACTTTCTAAATGTTTCGTATAGTTTAATAAACTTAATGTGTTATGATCATCTTCTGTTAAGCCATAGAATTCTATACGACTAATCGATGTGTTCCCTTGACTAAAATTCCAAGCAAAATGAAGTGGTAAATTTAACATTTTACAAATCAGTGTACGATTAGTACCGCCATGAGCAACAACTAGAATCGTTTTATCTTCACCTACTTGACTCATTTCTTCCCGTAAAGCTTCCCAAGCTCGAAGTTGCACATCTTGAAACGATTCACCATTAGAGATTTTCACTTTATCAGGGCTACGATACATTGTGTAAACAGCTTGTGGCCATTTAGCTTCAATTTGATCATACGTTAAACCTTCCCAATCGCCAAAATTAATTTCTCGTAAGCGCTCATCGGTACGGAATGGGATTTGGCGCTCCCCTAAAATTGTCTCAGCCGTAATGCGAGCTCGATCTAAGTCACTGGCAATAATCGTATCAAAATGAACAGAGGCTAATTCTTTGGCAACCGCTTCTGCCTGAGCAATACCAGTTTCATTTAAAGGAACATTAGTATAACCTTGATAAAAACCTGTACTATTCCATTCAGTTTGACCGTGACGTACTAAATAAATTGTGTGCATGGGCGAACTCCTTTACATATGAGATTAATAATTCATTATTAGCTCTATCTTTAACTGCTATACGAAACCAACCAGTTCCCAAACCTTCATAGGCCTCACAACTACGAATTAATAGATTTTTTGTCTCTAAAAATTCCATAAAGTCCTGCAAACTTGGAGACTCTGGTTGCCAATGCAATAGCATAAAATTAACACTTGGTGGTAAAACGGTTAAAAAGTGAAAGGCTTTTATAGCGCCATAAAGCCATTCCTTTTCTCTTGCCACTACAGCGCGACTTTTCTGACGATATACTTCGTCTTGAAGAGCCCCTATACCATACTGTGCCGCTAAATGGTTCACTGACCAAGCAGGAATAAATTGTTTTATAGCGTTTAAAATTTGAGGCTGTCCTAACAAAGCACCTAAACGTAAACCAGGAATGGCATAAAACTTTGTAAATGAATGAAGAACTAGGATATTGGGATTTTCTTCAATATAAGGCCGCAAACTATGACTTTCATTGGTAAATTCAATAAATGATTCATCCACCAGTAATAAACTACCGGATTCTTCAGCTAATTTAGCTAACTCAATTACTTCACTAACCATCTGTAAACTACCATCTGGATTATTAGGATTACCCAAACAAAGCAGTGTTTGAGTATTATTTTCTTTTGCTGCCACTAAATATTCACGCAATACATCGTAAGGAACCTCAAAATGATAGGTAGGTGACTCTTCCAATCGTAATGAATACGATTGAACTTTAATATTCTGGGCCATAGCAGCTAACGCATATTCTGAAAAACCAGGAGCTGGAACCAATACTTGCGCGATTCTCTGTAACTCCATTAAAGCATATAGCAACTGAGCGGCCCCATTACCAAATAAAATATTATCTTTTGGCACGGCTAATAATTTGGCAGCTACCTCTAATAAAGCCTCATTATTAGGATCTGGATAGTGAATAACTTCCTCCACATGCCCTAAAAGAGCTTCTTTTCCCTTAGGACTTAATCCTTGCGGATTAATATTGGCACTAAAATCAACAATATCTTGGGGATTAACGCCATGGGCTGCAGCTATTTTATAAATATTACCACCATGTATATTTTTCATAAGTTAGCACCTCCCTAGCGTTTCATAAACGTAATACCTTCATTCGTTGTCTCAACCGTATCTAAATAATGTAATGTTGGTAACGCTTGCTGCACTGCCGCTCGACAATCAGCTAACGGTGAACCATCTGACGGAAAAAGTAATCCCATTATAGTACCACTATGGGCAATAATAGTCCCAACGCTATTAAAATGATTTCCTATTTCATGAAATTCATAGAGCAAAGGCTTATATAGAATACGCTGATTAGCAAAGGCACTTAAGGTAGCAGCTTGACCAATAAGCGACACGTTATGCTGTGCTAAGCCCTCTTTAAATAAAGCCAATGATTCTAAAATATAAGGCTCTTTTTCAGCAATCAAATCATGCAAACCAACTTGAGCATTAAAAGCTACCGTATCAATTTCGCCACCTTCATCAAAAATCATGATTTTCATAGGCGGACACTGCCCCAATGGCTCTGTAATAACACCAGATATATAATCAAATTGAACAACACCAGGATAAAAGGATGCATCACTCGGTTCGATACTAAGACAAATATCTTTTAACTCTTCCAAAGTCAAAGGTCGCCCATGAGCTAATGCAGTAGCCATAGCAGCTACACTAATATCAGCACTACTCGAAGCCATGCCTTTCCCCTGAACAATATCTGATCGTACATAGACTGTAGGCCCTGGCGTTTCTTGGCTCCACATTACGGAATCAAAAGGACGTTCATTCATCAATAACCGTTTTACTTGTTGCGCCGCTAAGGCAGCCTTTGGTTGCAATGAACAAAAATAAGGCCGTAATGGTTGTTTGACCTCACTAAGAGCATACGAATAGCGATTGATTGGACAGGTAACCAAAAATGGTTGACCATCAATGGAACCTTGCAAAAATTCACCGCACGTCCCTGGTGCTCGCACATAATATGACACCTGTCGTTCCTCCATACTAATATACAAAAAAATATAAAATCACACAGTAAATAATCAGTAAAACTCTTGTAAACTGTTTTTATTGTAAAAACCCGAATCCCATTGCAATAGCAGCTAAAACTAATAATACTTCCGTAGTTTCAATAACGAACCCGTAAGTATCACCAGTCACACCGCCTAAATGTTTAGAAATATAAGTATTTAATATTATATTAAGAATAATACCAATTCCTAAAAAAGTAGCATACTCCCAATGAAAATAAAGAGCTGGTAAAAGTACAAATAAAGTAGACCACCAAAGAGTACTCTTTGGTGAATAAACGGCAAAGGCCTTCCCCATCCCTTCAGGTCTTGCATATGGGAATAAACGTATACTTAACACCAATGTATATCGGCTAATAATAGGTAAGAACAGTAACAAGGCGCATAAAAATTGTGGACTTACATGGGCTAATAATTGCCATTTTAACAAAGTAAGGAATACAAAGCCTACTACGCCATTAGAACCTACTCTACTGTCTTTCATAATTTCTAGCTTACGTTCTCGATCGCGACCAGAAAATAAGCCATCACAAGTGTCCATAAATCCATCAGCATGGAGGCCACCAGTAAATAAAAATTCAAAAATAACCAATAATAAAGCAAGTAATTGAATAGGTAATACATCAGCTAATAGCCAATATAATACTGCCATAAAGGCCCCAATAACCAAACCTACTAAAGGAAAAGAAATTACACTTTTGCCAAAATCATGAATATCCCATTCTGTCTGATTCACAATTTTAAGGCGAGTCAAAAATTGTAAGCCAATAAAAAATGACTTCATACTATCACCAAGATTCTAGAAATTAAGGCTGCTAAAACAACCCCTAATAAAGAACATACATACATCATACCAATAGTCTGTTGGATATGAATTCCTCTCATAGGCACATCAGGATTACCCATATATTCCCGAAATGTCATGGTATCACCATACTTGTTATAGCCACCTAAACGAATATGCAACGCACCTGCTACGGGTGCTTCTGCATAGCCACCATTAGGACTAGGATGTTTAGCCGCATCTCGTTTCGCTATATGCCAAGCATTACGCCAGTCATGGCGCAAAATATAAGCGGTTGCAATATATAGGAATAACGTAATTCGGGCAGGAATCCAGTTAACAAGATCATCAAAAAGAGCTGCTACCCTACCAAAATAAAGATAGCGTTCATTTTTATAGCCTAACATGGAATCCATTGTATTGGCTGTACGATAAAATAAAGCGCCTAATGGTCCAAAAACAGCAAAGAAAAGCAAAGGCGATATAATGCCATCTACAGTATTTTCAGCCACTGTTTCAATAGTAGCACGTGTAATCTCACTTTCATCTAATTCCGAGGTGTCACGTCCTACAATCCAGCCCACTTTGCGTCGTGCTTCTGGCAAGTTTTTTTGCTGTAACAAACGAGCCAATTCAAGACCTGCTTCAGCCAGTGACCGAGGGCTAATTGTAATATATACAATAATAATTTCCACTATATATGCAATCCATGGATGAATAGTACCAGCAATAAGAAGCACTATAAAACCAATTCCAGTGACCGTAAGAAGTGTTAAACATACAGTTAAAGCACCATATGCTATTTTCTTTCTAGACGAATCTGTTTGACCATATAACAAATTTTCATAAAAAGATATAACCTTACCAATCAATACAACTGGGTGATATTGACTTTTAGGATCACCTAACAAGCAATCTAATAAAAAGGCCCACACAGGAATAAAAAAGTAGGCATTATTTACAAACCACTCCATTAGGCTTGTTCCTCTAATAAACTATCAATATAATCCATATCTAAATGCTTTTCTACAATATCCGCTAAGCGGTTATAGGCTGCATCTTTGTGTTCAAAATAATGGAATACTTCATCAAGTGGTGCCAATCCTTTTTTAGTGCGTAACGCATTGATTAAATGACGGCGCAAACTATCATTATCTAAAATACCATGAATATAGGTACCCATAACTTGGCCTGATTCATTAGTAAACCCATCCATTACATTTACTGGTTGCTCACTTCTTGAAGTAATATTAAAGCACTCAGCTACAGCACCAACACCTCGCGTATCGCCCATATGAATTTCATAGCCGCGTAGTCCTTCGCCACTATAATTCATACCTAAAAATGCTAACTTTGTTGTATTAAATGTAACTTGATGTGTCATTTTAGTACCAGTCATAGTTGTTTCAGTTGGCAATAAACCTAGGCCGTTTAATTCTGGAATATCTCCTTCAACACCATCTGGATCATGTAGCTTTTCACCTAACATTTGGTAGCCACCACATACGCCAAGCACTGGAGTTCCCTTTGCGACTAAAGCTTGAATATCTTTATCATACCCACGATCCTGTAGATACTTCAAATCAGCCAATGTATTTTTTGACCCTGGTAAAATAATTAAATCTGGGTCCCCAATGGCATCGCCAGGTTTTACAAAGCGAACTGCTACATCCGGCTCATAAGCTAACGCATCAAAATCAGTAAAGTTAGAAATCTTAGGAGTCTGCATAACAGCAATCGTAATATCACGATTAATAGTAGTATGTTTACTTTCAAGCGCTACCGAATCTTCTTCATCAATATCAAGGTTTTCAATAGCAGGAATAACCCCTACTACTTTACGACCAGTTCGTTCTTCAATAAAATCTAAAGCAGGTTTTAATAAATTAATATCACCACGGAATTTGTTAATCACAATCCCTTTTACAAGGTTACGTTCTTCTGGTTCTAATAATTCTAAAGTACCTACAATAGAGGCAATAGCGCCACCACGATCAATATCAGCAATAAGCATAACTGGACAATTTGTCATCTTAGCTACACGCATATTTACAATATCATTGGCTTTAAGATTCACTTCAGCAGGACTGCCAGCCCCTTCAATGACAATCATGTCAAAATTTTCATCTAAAAATTGGAGACTTTCTTTCACCTTATCAAGGGCCGTTAAAGAATATTGTGTATGATATTCTTTAGCACTATAAACCCCTACAGGTTTTCCCATTAATACTACTTGTGAAGATTGATTACCTGTAGGCTTCAATAGCACTGGGTTCATCTGCACAATAGGGTCAATTCCTGCCGCTTCCGCTTGTGCTACCTGAGCACGACCGATTTCATCGCCCCAGCGCGTTACATAAGAATTTAAGGCCATATTTTGCGCTTTAAAAGGAACTGTCTTTAACCCTCTACGATAAAAAATACGGCACAGTGCCGTTGTCAAAATACTTTTACCAACATTAGAGCTTGTTCCTTGAAACATGATTTTCTTAGCCATTATATATGAACCTCCTTGGATTTAAGTTCTGTTGTAATACCACTAATGGTAAAATACACCTCATCAGCTGCTTTGGCTACGGCTTGATTAAGTAGGCCTGCTATATCACGGAAAAAACGAGCTAATCGATTTTCCGGTACAATGCCTAAACCTAATTCATTAGTCACAAATACAACTGTTTTTTGAGCTTCACGACTTTGTGAAAGAATTGTTTCGACTTGACCTACTAAGGCCTCTGCTATTTCATTACACGCAGCTTGCGTGTGAGGTTCTGATTTGAGCATGGCATTGGTAGCATACATTGTTAAACAGTCTACCAAAATGACATCGCATTGTTCTAAAACCTTTGGCCATGAAGCGGGCAGATCATAGGGAATTTCATAATTGTGCCATATTAAACCACGGCGTGCTTTATGCTTAGCTACCCGATCTTCCATTTCATCGTCAAAAATTTGACTCGTTGCAACATATCCCTTCGTTCCTGGTAATGATAATACTAACTGTTCCGCAAATTCGCTCTTACCGCTACGAGCGCCACCAGTGCATAGGATGATTTTACTCTTTTCATCTGTCATGAACCGCTATACTCCTACTGTTAATTAATAGACACTACTTGCTTTTTGGGTCGCTATAAGTATACAATAACTTCATATCAATACCCATATCTCCCATTATACACCGTTTAGGAAATCTAGGGAGAATAAAAAAGGAGTGTTTATTTTATGGAAATGAAAAATTTTTATGTTAAACTAATGGCCACTTTATGGGAGAATACCTATCGAGCTGTCATTACTGACCAAAATGAGCAATATGCTGCTACAGCTCGTGTCATCGTAAATATTCCCCTACCGCCTGAAGTATTACCTGATAACGCCCCTGCAGTAGAACCACAATTACTAGTGCTCATTGAAGATGGCACTATTGAACCAGAAAATTTAATTGAATTTGAAACTATTCTAGCGGCTAAAATCCGTGAAAAATTCCAATATGAAATTAGCACTGTATTTTTCTATTATCCAAGCCCTGAAGATGTACTCAATACAGGTACTATTGACTTAAAACCAGAATAAAGGTTCAATAAGATACAATACAACTAATTTTAGTCAATAATAAAAGCTATGTTACGCGAATAATTCGGTAACATAGCTTTTTTATATGGTTGACCATATTCCGTATTCACGCGTCCAGCAAGTATGAAGTTACTGCCACTTCAACTACGTGAAACACAAGAACACAATGAATACATAGAGATGGCCTATTATAGTTCAAACTCAGCACGAGCTAACATATAGCAACAATCAGATAAACGATTTAAATAACGAATATTTACATCGTGGATTGCTTCACCTGATTCAGCAGCTCGCCATAAAGCTCGCTCTGCACGACGCGTTACAGTACGACATTGATGCAATAAAGCCGAACTTTTCTTATCACCAGGAACGATGAATTTAGTAAGTGGCTCCATTTTAGCATCATAGCTATCGATAATTTTTTCAAGATTTTCAATATGAGCATCGGTAATGGTTGGTTCTTGACCTAAGCTAGCTACATCAGCCATTAATTGCCATAATTCTTTTTGGATTCCATAAATTACTTGCTGAATGTCATCATGCTCAGAGAAAGCACGAGCAACGCCCAACACCGCTTGAAGCTCATCAATCGTACCATAAGCCTCTACGCGAAGTGACGCTTTAGAAAGACGTTCACCAGTATACAAAGAAGTTGAACCTTTATCACCTGTTTTAGTATATACCTTTGCGTTCATACTATCACCTCTTGTAATATAAATAATTAAAATTCAGGGAACCACAACGCAATTTCACGTTTTGCTGTATCAACAGCATCAGAAGCATGTACTACATTTTCATCAATAGCCAAGCCATAGTCCCCACGAATTGAACCAGGATTTGCTTTTAATGGATCGGTAGCCCCATTCAACTGACGTACAGCAGCTACAGCGTTTTCACCACTCAACACCATAGCTAGTACAGGACCAGACGTAATAAAATCGATTAATTCTTGGAAAAACGGTTTTTCTTTATGCTCTGCATAATGTTCGGCCGCTAACTCACACGGTACTTGCATTAATTTTAGGGCACTAATTGTTAAGCCTTTGCGCTCATAACGAGCTAAAATTTCACCACAAAGTTTTTTCTTTACTCCATCAGGTTTTACGAGTACTAACGTGTGTTCCATGATTCCCTCCTAGCGCATACGCGCAGCTAATTCTTTTAACTTTTCAATACGAGATACTGTACTTGGATGAGTACTAAATAAAGAACTAGTAAAGTCCTTTACATTGCTTAATGGATTGATAATGAACATATGAGCCGTTGTACCTACTTGTGATTCACTAGTTGGCAGTGCACCATACTTAGCATAATAATCAATTTTGCCTAACGCTGATGCTAACGATAATGGTTTGCCACTCATTTCAGCCCCACCTTCATCAGCTAAATATTCTCTTGATCTAGAAATAGCCATTTGAATTAAAGCTGCTGCAATAGGTGCTAAAATAATCGTTGCCAACATAGCAATAGGATTAGCCCCTTCACGATCGTCACTGCGACCAAAGATAGCAAAAAATTGCATCATATTAGCAATCATAGTAATAACCCCAGCTATACTTGCCGCAATGGTACTAATTAAAGTATCACGATGCTTAATATGGGTTAATTCATGCGCTAATACCCCTTCAATTTCATCATCAGTCAACAGCTCCATAATGCCTGTAGTAACCGCCACAGCCCCATGTTCAGGATTGCGCCCAGTAGCAAAAGCATTAGGTACCTTAGATTCAATAATATATACCTTTGGCATTGGTAAATTACCACGCTTAGCTAAACTTGCTACCATATTATATAACTCGGGATTATCTGTCGCCGATATTTGACGTGCATTATACATGCTGAGAACAAGCTTGTCACTATTCCAATAACTGAACAAGTTCATCCCCATAGAAATAATAAACATCGTCAAAAGACCAGTCCTGCCAGCGACCAACTGTCCGATTACCATCAATAAGCCAGTCATTAATGCCAGTAAAACAGCTGTCTTTACATTATTCATAATTTATACTTGCCTCTTTCTTCAATGTATCCTTCATACACACATGGTCGGAACGACAAGATTTGAACTTGCGACCTCTACCACCCCAAGGTAGCGCTCTACCAAGCTGAGCTACGCCCCGATGAATAGTATTATATCAACAATTTTGAAAAATATCTATTCACACTATAATTATATAGTAATTGCCTAATTTTGGCAATTTACATACTTAGCACCCTCTGTATCAGCTTCTACTACATACGCATGGGACGCAATGCCATTTTCGGTAAATACTTGTGCCATAGCATCTTTTACGAGTTCAGCAGATGATCTAGGACAATAGGCAATTAACGTTGAACCAGAACCACTAATAGTCGCACCATACGCACCATTAGCTAAAGCAGCCGCAAAGACTTCCTCACAATGAGGAATTAAGGCTTTACGATAAGGTACATGAAGATAATCTTCTAGAGCAACGCTTAAATACTCCAACTTATGTTGCAATAAAGCCGTAACAAACAAAGTAGCGTGACTTACATTAGCTACAGCTTCCTTATGAGCAATTTCTTTAGGTAAAACGCTGCGTGCATACTCTGTTGCCACAGTTACTTCCGGTACAACTACAGCAAATACCAATTCCTCTGGCAAGTCAACAGTAGTATATAATAAACCACTTTCATGATTCACAGAACATACTAAATTTCCTAATAAAGCTGGTGCTACATTGTCAGGATGACCTTCAATTTCATTAGCAAGTATTAGTAAATCATGCGTGCTCAAAGGTGAACTTAACGTTGCATTAGCTAACATTAGGCCCGCTACAATAGCTGTAGAACTACTGCCAAGACCTCTTGATGGCGGAATAGCAGCTTCACTATGAATTGTGCCATATAAAGGCTTTACGTTAGCTTTTTTAAATACTTGCGCCATCGCAAAGCCAACTAAATTATGAGTCTGATCTTCTTTAGCTAATAAATTGGCATCAAAACCGGCAAAGGTATACGTATTAGTAGTAGCCATTTCATCAGGCGTGAAAGAAAATGTATTATATAATTCTAAAGCAAGGCCTAATGAATCAAAACCAGGACCACAGTTAGCACTTGTGGCTGGCACTTGTACAACAATAGATTCCATTCCTTGCCTCCTAATCTGCCATAATAGGAATAACACTGCCAACTTCACGAACTACACGCAAATTATTAAAGGCATTAATTACATTTACAATATAAGAACGTGGACAAGAAGAAGTAACAATCGCAATAGTCGATGTTGTTTCACTTTCGTTACGCTGTGTAACAGCTTGCACCGAAATTCGTTGTTCTGCTAATTTAGTTGCTACTTTAGCCAATACACCTGTAGAGTTATCTACTAAAATACGGATATAGTAGGACGATTCAATTTTGCCAGAAGAATACAGATTTTTCTCGGAAAAATAGAATGGCGCTAAGGCCCCTAAATGATTAGTGCGAATATTTTTAGCCACTTCCATAATATCGCCTACAATAGAACTACCAGTTGGTAAGCTCCCCGCACCCCGACCGTAGAACATAGCATCATCAATGCCATTACCTTTTACATATAAAGCATTATAAGAACCACGTACTGAAGCTAATGGATGATTACTCGAAATGAACGAAGGATGTACATTTAAGGACAACCCTTTTTTAGTCTCTTTAGCAATCCCCAATAATTTAATGGTATAGCCAAATTCTTTACCAAAAGCGATATCGGTAGCATCAATCTTAGTGATCCCCTCAACCGATACATCTTCGAAGAAAATACGTCGATTGAAGGCAATGGATGATAAAATAGCTAATTTACGAGCTGCATCAAGACCTTCAACGTCAGCAGTTGGGTCTGCTTCCGCATACCCTAAGGCTTGCGCTTCAGCTAGTACTTCCTGATAGCCAGCTCCTTTTTCAGTCATATTGGACAAAATAAAATTCGTCGTACCATTCAAAATTCCTACGATTTCCGTAATTCGATTCCCTGCTAACGATTCATAGAGAGTACGAATAATCGGAATGCCCCCTAAAACGCTTGCTTCATAGCGTAAATCAACGTTGTGCTTAGCTGCTAAGTCTAAAAGATAAGGGCCAGCTTCAGCTAATAAGTCTTTATTAGCGGTAACTACACTTTTACCTTTAGTGAGCGCTTTTTCGATACATTCGCAAGCAAAGGTGGTGCCCCCCATAACTTCTACTACCACTTGAATGGTAGCATCATCTAATACCTCATCCACTTGTTCAACAAAAACTGTATTAGCTGGTAACGCTACATGACTATATTTTTCTTTATTGCGCACATAGATTTTAGCTACTTCAACAGGCGCGCCTACTCGATTAGCAATTAAATCAGCATTTTTTACAAGTAGTTCAAAAGTCCCTTGTCCTACTGTGCCGAAACCTAATAAGGCTACTTTAATTGGTTCCATACTATCCCTCTCTCTTTATAGGAGTGCCCCGGCCTATTAATATAAGTCGGGGCTACACCTATATGTATAATTACTGTCTAACAATATACTCTAAGTTAACGTGATTAAGCTTGGCCTAAAATTTCTACACGTAAAATCCCACGAATAGAACGGATATTATTCAAGCATTCTTCTAATGGGGTGGATAAATCCTTAGTTTCAAAGGCAATCGTTACATTCGCAATCCCTTGTAATGGAATATCCTGATTAATTGTTAAAATGCTACCATTACTTTCAGCAATGGTGCGCAAAATACTAGATAACATACCAGCTTCATTAGACATAGAAATAGTAATTGATACGATTTTACCCTGTGCAATTTCATAGAATGGGAATACATAATCTTTATATTTATAATAAGCAGAACGACTTAAATCCATACGTTCTACAGCTTCATTAATTGTTTTAGCTTCCCCTAATTTTAAAATTTCTTTTACTTTAATTGTCTTTTTAATTGCTTCTGGAAGAATATCTTCTTGTACCAAATAGAATTTGTCTTTCTTTAACTTAGCCAATGTTCTTACCTCCATTTTCTCCTTCAATTGCCGCTGCGCCAGCTACGAATTGTCGGCCATATAATGTAAATACGGAATACATACCTATAAAAAACGGCAAATACTCGGCAATTACTCGCCAACCGACAGCAACGATGCCAACAGTCCCTACGGGCAAGAATGAAGTAAACAAATAAATAAATAATCCCTCTGCCACGCCAGTACCACCAGGTGTTGGCGCAAAATACAGAATTAAATTTAATAATATCATCCGACTGAGGACTTCCACAATCGGTATATCCCAAGTAAAGGCGCACATCAGTGCTGGAGCAATCGCATATAAAGCTAATAAACTAAGCCCTGATTCGATAAAAACTAATAATGATTGTAATGGTTTTGCATATAACAATGAAAACCCTTCATTAAGTTCAGTCAGTTTAGCTAACCACGCTTTAGGATTGCCTTTTTTGAATCGTTCTGCCAACATATAGACAAAACGCTTCATTAAATTGGTCCGCAATACATAGAGACCAACAATTGTGCAAACGACTAAAAATAAAGATATTTCTAGTAACGCTTCACGACTAATATAGGGAATTGTAATGGAACTATGTAAAAAGATAACTGGTAACATTACAATTAAAAACAAAATTGAAAATACAGTACGAATCAGTACAATGGGAGCCCCTTTCATGACTGGCACACCATAACTTTTAAGAATTAGCACTTGAGCTACAGCACCACCGCTAGCCCCGGGAGTTAACATGGCCATAAAATAGTTGCCAAAAATTACTCGCAAAATGGCAATAATCGGTAAATCATAACCACCGATATGCACGAGCCGTTGTAATCGCAAACCATCAAAATACATTCCTACTGCTAAGGCTACCAAAGCCAAAAGCAAAGAACTGAGATTGAATGTTTCAAGCGTAGCTAAAGAATCTAAATCAATAGTAAAGTAAATGGTGAGTCCTGAAATAACTACCAGCACCAAACCTAATATTAGGCCTCGTTTTAAAACTTTATTCATTCACACTCACCATAATTAACTAGCTGAATTTGGTGGAACTGAATAAATTGTTTTACTGGTTCTGCACACATTGCGGCTAATTCGCCTTCCCAATGATAATTCCATGGGTATAATGAATTAAGAAGTCTATCATTATTACCTGGATGAGTCATAATTTCATGACTACCACGTGTCGTAGCAATACGCTGAAGAATTTCCATCAATCGGTCTTCAGTTAACTGACCACCACTCATCATCCCCCAAAAATAACGGGGCGACCAAATCCCCATTTTACTGGATAATGTATAGGCTTTATCAGCCACTTCAGCTAACCCTACCTTACCAGCAAGACGTTCCCATTGCGTTATGCCATTACGGAAAAAACGATCTTCTGCAGGAATTCTCATTTTTTTAATCCCATAACGCCGCAATAGCGTAACCATAATCGGTGTTATTTGTGGTAACACATGAAGATGTTGATGACCATCCGCATGAGTAATAGGTAAACCAGAGGAAACAACTTTTTCAAATTGTTTGTCTAATTCCTTATACACTTCTTCAAAGTTAATGGCTCCCGTCATAGCTTTTTTTATAAAGTCTGGATAGGAGTTGAGAAAGCGTCCATTTTCTAACAAAGTAGGTACTTCCTCAGGGTCACATAGAGGCTTTAAACCACCTACTAAGGCTGTATGTACACCAATACCTAACTGAGGAACAGTTTTTGCAAGAGTTACAGCTTGATCAAAAGCCTCCCCATTTGCTAATAATGATGTACTTGTAATAATCCCCTCGGTATGCCCTTTAATGATACCTTCGTTGACAGCTTCATGTAAGCCAAAATCGTCGGCATTAACTATTAATCGAATCATACGCACCTTCTATTCTTTTAATCCTTGTTCATATAAAGAGGATATATGTTATTTTAACATATGTCTATTGGTAGTGTATAGTGTTATTTTGTGAATATACTATAATTTTAAGAATACTTGCAAAATAACCACAAAATTTAAAGTTCTTTCGGCAAAGCTTGCCAAACTTTCTGCTGTAAATCCTTTAAAGGAATTTGTAATACGTGAGATGCTTGCTTTAAATCTTCATACTCTAACGAAGTATTGACTAACTGCCCTTTATAATACGATCGCTTAATATGAATCTGTTGCCCTTCATAAAGAAACTCACTAAATTCCCGTTCACAAATAATACGATTAACAGGAAAAAAGCGAAAGCCAATCGTTGTGGTATTTTGAAAAATTATTTCACTTAGTTCATCCAACTGACTATGATTAGCTAATACACTTAACAAAATAGCTGGGCGACCTTTTTTCATAATAATCGGTGTTAACCATGCATCATTAGCACCAGCTTGTAATAAGATATCCAGTAAGGGACTATAAAACTCTGGATTCATATTATCTATATTCGCTTCGATTTGTATTAAATCAATCTCCTTACTTGCCTCCTTAGTTTCCATAGCCACTCCTTCCCTTACCGCTGACTATTAATAACATGGGCCAAACGTCCTGCGCCAAAGCCATTATCAATATTCACAACACCAACCCCAGCAGCACAAGAATTGAGCATAGATAATAAAGCCGCAAGGCCTTTAAAATTAGCTCCATAGCCAATGCTGGTAGGCACTGCAATAATTGGCTTAGTCACTAAACCACCTACAACACTTGCTAAGGCCCCTTCCATACCAGCTACTACGATGACAACATTGGCGGCTTGAATATCTTCAAGGCGATGAAATAGTCTATGAATCCCCGCTACACCAACATCATAGATACGGACTACTTCATTTCCCATAAGTTCAGCCGTTAAAGCTGCTTCTTCTGCTACTGGTATATCGCTAGTACCAGCTGTAACTACGGCAATTGACCGTGCTTCATTGTGCAACTGCCAATCTCTTCGGCAATATAAAATACCGCTCGTCTCATCAAATTGTAAATCGGGAATCTCAGCGCAAAGAGCTTCATAAATACTTTTTCGACCACGAGTCCCCATGTAAGTACCATAGTGATGATTTAATTCCTTAAAAATAGTAATGCATTGTTCATCTGTTTTACCTTCGCAATACACTACCTCTGGAAATCCTTGACGATTAGCACGATCTAAATCAATAACAGCTTCTTGTAAACTTGATACTCTAGCTTCATTACGAATTTCACAGCTTATAATCTCATTTATGTGTTTTTCACAGGACTCTAAGGAAAGATTTCCTTCTTTATAGGCCTCTAATAATTCACTAATAGATTTACTCATGTAACCAACTCTCTCTCACTGCATACATGCACAACGCACTTGCTATGGCCAAATTTAAAGACTCAATAGGGCCATACATAGGAATAGTAATGCGCTCTTGCGCTATTTGAAACCACGGCTCACTAAGTCCATTAGCTTCGTTACCTAATAAAAGCAATGTTGATGGTGCAAAGGAAACATCATAAATAGGTGATGCCTGCTCTAAAGCTGTAGCATACACAGCGATCTGATTCATTTTAATTATTGGCATGAGTTCGTCAATAGAAACATTCTCATAAATAGGCAATTTAGTTATAGCACTCATAGTACTGCGAACCGTTTTTTCATTATACGGATCTACACTACCTTTAGTTAAAAATAAGCCCTTTACACCAGCAGCAACAGCGGTGCGAATAATGGTGCCTAAATTACCAGGATCTTGAATTTCATCTAACAAGACATAAAGGCCATTACCAAAAGAAGACTCTGTTAACTGATGTGTTTGCTTCTTTACAATCGCAATAATCCCCTGTCCATGCACCGTACTTTCAATACTTTTTAGTAAGGCTGCCTTTACCTGATACACCATACTTCCTTGAGTCGCTGCTTGTTCAGCTATCTCATATGTTTCACTAGTAACTGCATATTCATCACTAATAAAAACAGTAGTCACTAATCCAGTAGCAATCATATCTGCTACAGTGCGCAAACCTTCTGCCAAATATTCGCCATGTAGTTTGCGATATTTTTTTCGTTGCAAGGATTGGGCGTATTTCAAAACCTTATTTTCTTTTGATGTAATACGTTCCATATATCCCTCCACAATAGTAATGAATACCGCACAGCAAATGTATGATTGCCTGTGCGGTATTAGTTAAACTTTCAAAGTTCAAAAAACTCTATATCTTAAATAATTATATCACAACTGACCGTGCTTCCCAAAGGGCAAAGAAAGAACCTTTTTGGGCAATGAGAGATTCATAAGTACCAGACTCAACAATTTCTCCTTGCTTAATCAAATATATCTGGTTAGCACTGCGAATAGTAGACAAGCGATGAGCTATACTGATGATTGTCTTTTCACCACGAATCGTTTCAATGGATTGTTGAATTAGTTGTTCCGTATGACTATCAATATGTGCCGTAGCTTCGTCAAAAATTAAAACTTGACGATCTCGCACCAATACTCTAGCCATGGCTAACAATTGTTTCTGACCAGTTGATAATAAGGATCCTAAATACCCTACCGGTGTATCATAGCCCTGAGGCAACCGTTCAATCATAGTATGTAAATGAGCCTTTTGAGCAGCTGTTATAAGAGCACTTTCTGGTATAGCATCATCATAGAGGGATAAATTTTCACGAATCGTACCTTTAAATAAATGACTATCCTGAAATACATAGCCCATTACCTCACGTAAAACAGCCGGTGCATATTGAGCCGTATCATAGCCATTAATACGAATAGTCCCTTTAGTAGGGCGGTAGAACCCCATAAGCAAAGCCATGAGCGTTGACTTGCCCCCGCCAGAAGGGCCAACAATACCAATGAACTGGCCGCCTTGAATAGTAATTGAAATATCCTTGAGTGCATAATTTTCAGAATTATCATAGGAAAACCATACATGATCAAACTCAATAGTATGAATGGTAGCAAATTCATCAGGCACAGTAATAGTTTCAATCGTTGTATCCGCATCTTCATTAATAATAGGTACTAAACGTTCTGCCCCTGCTAAAGCGCTTTGTAAATTATTATATTTTTCAGCAATCTCTTTTAAAGGCTGGAAGAATTTATCCATATACTGAATAAAGGCAAATACAGTTCCCGCCTCAGTTACTGAATCAAACCAATTAGTAAAACTAAAAATCGCAATAAAAATTACAAACAACATACCATCTACTATTGGTCTAAAAATGGCAAAGGTCTTTACTTCAAATAAACCGGCCTGTAAAAACTCACGACTAATACGATCATATTGCTTAGCCATAATACTTTCCCCAACATAGGACTTTATTATAACAATAAAGTTAAGCATTTCTTGAACAGATGTATTGGAAGCAGCCAGTTTTGTACGCACGCCACGAAAGGCCTTACGAGCATACTTTTGATACACAAAAATTAACACTGCCATAAGTGGTACCAATAAAGACACGACAGCTGCCAATTTTGCATTTAAAAAGAACATGGAAATTAAAATACCTATAATCATCAAGGTACTACTGCCAAGTTTTAAAACTACATCAGTATAAAGCGTACGCAAGGATTCGGTATCATTGGTAACACGAGTTACTAAATTACCAATTGGCAATTCACCAAAGTGGGCCGGCGTACGGGCTAAAATTTTGGCAAACACCGTATTGCGAATTTCAAAGATAATACGCTGACCAAATTGTTGTAAGGTATAATTGTGAACAAACATAGCGACGATACTCAATGTAATCGTCAAGAAATACAAGCCTGCATATTCTAAAATAATCCCCACATCTCGTTGTGGAAAGGCTGTATCAATAACCCCCTTAATAAGCATAGGGCGAACTAATTCAAGGCCTAATGCAAACAGTAAAAATAAAGCAGCCCAAATAAGCAAGAATTTATGAGGACTAATATACTGTCCCAAACGCCGTAACAATAAGATATCTTCATGTTTAGTAAGAGCTACTTCTTCCTGCACTGTATAGGAACTACTATGTTGCTTACTCATGAGACACCTCCTTTGCTAATGCCACCATATCCTCTTCTTCCAAGGGCTCATCAATTTGCTGGGCATATAACCGGCAATATTCACCATTGAGAGCTAATAACTCTTCATGAGTTCCTTGTTCTACAATGGTCCCCTCTTTAAATACTACAATACGATTGGCCTCACGTAAGGCTTCAAGACGCTGTGAAATAAATAATAAAGTTTGTTGGCGACCTTGACGCAAGGTTTTAATGATAGATCTAGCACTAATTGTATCGAGCGCCGAAAAACTATCATCTAATAATAAATATGGTGCATTTTTATATAGACCGCGCGCTATATTAACTCTTTGTTTTTGACCGCCTGATAAATCAGTACCGCCTTCTTTAAGTCGTTTAGCCGCCGGCGCTAAGCGTTCACTTAAATCACGTGTTAACGCAGCTCTTTCAGCAGCTTCAGTTAAATCGATAGTATGATTAGAAGCCTCACCAAAGGCAATATTTTCACCCAAGGTGGTGCCCAATAAAAATGGTTCTGGTGGCACATAGGCAATACTACGCCGCAATACTTGAAGCGGTAATTTCGTTATATCTTCATCCCCAATATATACACTATTAGCAGGTGTATCATGGAGACGTAATAACAATTTAAATAACGTAGACTTACCCGAACCAGGCCCCCCTACTATGCCGATAAATTCGCCAGGCTGAATCGTTAAATTAACATTTTCTAACATAGGAGCCGATGTTTCAGGGTATGTAAAAAATAAGTTACTAATCGTCATAGTTGTCAGTGGTAACTCACGAGTATCTTCCGTTAATTGTTCTTCCTCAATCATAAGAAAATCATAAATTCGATCTAAAGAGGCTAAGCCTTTTTGCAAGACCGATAGTAGCGAGCCTATACCCATAATAGGGCCAATAATTAAACTTAAGTACCCATTAACTGCTACGAAATCCCCTACAGAAATTTCATTGGCAATAATTAACCGTCCACATACAAAAATAGCTATGGCGTGACACATAAAAGGGGCTACAAAAGTTAATGGTGCTAAAATGGCATCTAATAGAGCCACTCTCATATTTTTTTCGTAGTTAATTTTATTAATATTTTGGAAACGCCATAAACTGCGCATTTCACGATTAAATGCCCGAATAACAGGCATACCTAAAAATAATTCCTGCGCAAATTCCGTTAAATCACTATAGGTATTTTGAGCTTCTTTTTGACGTTGACGCATGCGCCGACTTACATAGAGCATGCCAAATAAAATAAAAGGCATCGGCAATAACGTCATAATAGTCAAAGACACACTAATCTCTTTAGCCATTAAAAAGAACGAACAAATGCCAAAGAAAATGGCATCCACTAAAATCATAACACCAAGGCCCAGTGAAACTCGTAGGGAAGTAACATCATTAGTCATCAAAGCCATAACCTTACCAGGGCCGTTCTTTTCATAATAAGCAGTAGGAATATATAAGGCATGATCAAAAAGACGACGCCGCAATAAAAATTCAAAACGACGAATAGAGCCTAATAGTAAATGGCGTGATCCAAATTTTAGAATGGTAACCGTTATACCTAACATAAAAAAGTACCCTATATAAGTAGTAAGGCCTTCCTTACCGTAATATAAGGTGTTAATTGATTCCCCAATGAGCCTTGGCACATAGAGAAATAGAATATTAATCGTAATCAATAGGACTATACCCAATAAATAAATGGGACCATAGCCTTTGAAAAACTGTGAAAAAATAGTAAGTTTTTTCATTATGTATATCTCCAGTTGTCATTCAGATATTTTTTGTATCTCTTAAGTTTACATTTTATGTTTCTATTGTATCATATAAAGTATAACATCGAAAATTATCAATTTTTATTTTACTTATGCAAAACACCATGATATACTTAATAGTGTCAAGTGAGTGTACAATACACTCGCTATTAAGAACAGAAATGAAATTTTGAAATTAATCTTTAGGAGGTTATTTATTATGGAAAAACGTACTGGCGTAATCACTTTCGCAGGTAATCCAATGACATTAGTAGGTAAAGAAGTAAAAGTTGGCGAAGCAGCTCCTAACTTTACTGTTTTAGATAATGGCTTAGCAGCAAAATCTTTGAAAGACTTCGAAGGTAAAGTAAAAATTATCTCTGTAGTTCCTTCCTTAGATACTGGCGTTTGTGATGCTCAGACTCGTTGGTTCAACAAAGAAGCAACTGAACTTTCCAATGATGTAGTTGTATTAACTATTTCCATGGACCTTCCATTCGCTCAAAAACGTTGGTGCGGTGCTGCTGGTGTTGAAAATGTAGTAACTCTTTCTGACCATAAAGATGCAAGCTTCGGCGAAGCTTATGGTTTCTTGATTGAAGAACTTCGTCTTTTAACTCGTGGTATCGTAGTTATCGACAAAGATGACAAAGTAGCCTATGTTGAATATGTACCAGAAGTAACTCAATCTGTTAACTTTGATGCGGCTGTTGATGCTGTAAAAAAATTAATCTAATATAAGTTTACTTGTTATCCCTGTACTACTGTAGTATTTACTATGGTAGACATGATGATATGTACGCCAAAAGGGCTGTAGCCATTGCTACAGCCCTTTTTTTATTTCACAAATAGTTTAATATCTAAAATACTTTCAAGATAAATTAATAGTTTTCAAAATCATAATAGGTTAATAGTTGTTGAATAGCATAGATATCAAATGCATCTAAATCCCCTATTTTTGATTTAAAGTCCTTTTCTTTTAATTTTAATGGTTGACTCAATCGAACAGTTGAAGGACGCTCCAAACCAGCTTCATTCCATTTCATTAAATCAAACTCTCCATTGAAATTTTTCCTAGGACCATGACTTGTTACTTTTAAAGATAAAATATAAGCTTGATTATTTTCTAAGACTATAACTGGTCTTGTTTTAGCTTGATTTGAATCTTCAAATTTAACTAACGCCCACCATACTTCCCATTCATTCGGCATAATCCATGTCCTTTGGCAAAACAAGTACATCATCTGCAGTATCTCTATGCCCTACAAATTGTGAATTAGCAAATAAAGGTTTAAAATCTTCTACAATATCTTTATCTTTAAAATAATCTTCTATAATTTCATTATCAATAATTTTGTGAGTATTAATTTTATAGGTTTTTCTCCACGGCCCATCACTTTCATGACTCATTTTAACTAGAGCTGAAGTAGAAATAGTATTATAAGTACGAAGTACGTCAATAAGATATAATTGTTCTTTACGCGATAATTTACTTCTATCAAATGGCTCACTTTGAATTCCATTTCTGCCAAAATGTTTATATCTTTCATAGACTTCTGGTAAAACTGGTCCAAATTGCCAAGCTTCAAAAGACTCATCAATTAGAGCATATCCAAGTTTTTTAAAACTAGCTGCTTGTGCAAAATATAATAATTTATTCAGACGTAAATTAGTCATAAGGTCTTCATTAGGATTATTATTAACTAATTCAATGAAAAATTTAGCAACATCAATCGCTTTAGCCATAGAAATACACCACCTTTCGTTGGAATGTATATACTATTTATTAATTTCAACTTTATTATACTCGTTCTTACTCTTTTAGTAAATCCATAATAAAAAGGCTGCAACTTAGACTCATGCTTAAGTTACAGCCTTACCATATTGTTTACTATTTCACAAACACTTTTGTTTTATTCATCACATCATAACGCAATTGTTCTTCGTCAATCGTCAATAATTCACGATCTTTCATAACAACTTTACCTGCAACAATAGTTGTCTGCACATCAGAAGAATTAGCTGCATAAACTAAAGAGGCTACATCATTATAACGTGGTAACCAATGCATACCCGTTACATCATACAAACAAATATCTGCACGATACCCTTCTTTAATGAGCCCCAAATCCTGATAATCTAATACTTTGGCCCCTTCTACAGTTCCAAGTGCTAAGGCTTGATGAGCCGGAATGGCTTTAGGGTCAAAATGAGTTGCTTTATGTAAAGTAGCTACTAAGCGAACTTCTTCAAGCATATCGGCATTGTTATTGCTAGCAGAGCCATCAGTACCAAGACCAACTGTAATCCCCTTGGCTAACATGGCTGGTACATCGGCAATACCACTAGCTAATTTAAGATTAGACTGTGGATTATGAGCTACGCGAACATTCTTAGCCTTCATAATCTCCAAATCGTCTTCTGTTAAATGAACGCCATGAGCCGCAACACAGCCCGTATCAAATACACCTAAATCATTGAAATGAGCAATTGGTGTTTTACCAGTAGCTTTAATTACATTGTCTACTTCCCCTTTTGTTTCACAAAGGTGAATATGAATTTGTGCGCCTATATCATGGCTTAACTCCATAACTTTACGCATATAGTCATCAGGACAAGTATATGGCGCGTGAGGCCCTAACATAACTTTAATGCGATCATGGTCAAAACCATGCCAGTTAGTAAACAACTCACGACTTTCTACAAGAGCTTGGTCAGCTGTTGGTGCAACCCCAGCCATACCACGGGATAAAACAGCACGAATACCGGTTTCTTTTACAACTCTTGCTGTATCCTCCATAAAGAAATACATATCACTAAAGCAAGTTGTGCCACTGCGGAACATCTCTGCAATACCAAGACGAGTCCCCACCTCTACTAAATCATTAGTCAATTTAGCTTCAGCGGGCCAAATAGCATTTTGAAGCCAGTCCATGAGTTCTAAATCATCTGCATAATTACGGAATAAACCCATAGCAATATGAGTATGTGTATTCACTAAGCCTGGAGCTGCTACACGCCCATTACCATCTAGTATATAAGCTGCATTTCCCGATTCTTTAGTAATCAGCTCTTGTCCAAATGGAGTTTTACTTTCTTCTTCTGTCAAAATTCTATCAATGTAACCATCTTTAATAATTAAAGTTACATTTCTTAGTATATCTTTCCCAGATTCTGCACGTTCCCCTGTAATACAATCAATGTTGCGAATTACAATATCAGCCATGTTATCTCCTTATTGTACTTTATGTAAATAGTCGTATTGTTCCTGTGTAAGTGCATCAATATCATAGCCCATAGAATTTAATTTAACCTTAGCAATGCGTTCATCTAATTCATGAGGCAAGATATGAACCGTATTTTCCATAGTTGCACCATGGTCTAATAAATATTCTGCCGCTAAGGCCTGCATAGCAAAGGATAAATCCATAATTTCAGCAGGATGCCCATCACCAGCGGCTAAATTAACAAGACGACCACCAGCTAGTAAATAAAGAATGCGACCATCAGCAAGTGTATACCCTTCAATATTCTTGCGAACGTTTTGATGCGACACAGCCACTTCAGCTAATTCAACACCATTTACTTCACAGTCAAAATGACCAGCATTACACATAATGGCTTTGTCTTTCATAACTTCATAGTGCTCTTTGCGAATGACGTCTTTACAGCCTGTAACTGTAACAAAAATATCACCAATTGGTGCTGCTTCAATCATAGGCATAACTTTGAAACCATCAAAAACAGCTTCAATCGCTTTAATTGGATCCACTTCTGTTACAATAACATGAGCGCCAAGGCCTTTGGCACGCATAGCTACACCTTTACCACACCAACCATAACCAGCAACAACTACATTTTTGCCCGTTACTGTCAAATTAGTAGTACGCATAATCCCATCCCAAACGGATTGCCCTGTACCGTAACGATTATCAAAGAGATATTTACAGTAAGAATCATTAACCGCAATCATTGGGAAGGTTAATTTCCCTTCATTGGCTAATGCGTGTAAACGATGGACACCCGTAGTTGTTTCTTCCGAACCACCAATAAGACGTTCTTTAGCATCTGTTCTTGTTGTATGTAACAAATTAACAAGGTCACCACCATCATCAATAATAATGTGTGGTTTGTGATCTAGCGCTTTATTTAAGAACATGAAGTATTCTTCTTCCGTACAATCATACCAAGCATACACGGTAAGTCCCATATCAACTAAAGCTGCCGCTACATCATCTTGCGTAGATAATGGATTAGAACCAGTCACGATTACCTCAGCCCCAGCTTCTTTAAGTACCGTTGATAAATATGCTGTTTTAGCCTCTAAGTGAACACTTACAACAACCGTTTTACCTTCAAACTTATGACTTGCTTTAAACTCTTCCCGCAAACTATTAAGGGCAGGCATAAAATTAGATACCCATTCAATTTTTTTACGACCTTCTGGGGCTAAAGCAATGTCACGAATTAATGATTTCATAGGGACCTCTTCTTTCATAATATAGAAATGTTTAATCTATGAACTATCATAAACTAAACAAGAAACTTCATTTTATACTTCATTTTATTTAACAATCTTTTTCTGTAAATTAGCAATTGCTTTATCATATGGTGCTGTCAATACCCCTTCTTCCGTAATAATAGCACTAACTAAGGAATGAGGCGTCACATCAAAAGCAGGATTTAATACTTCAATATCAGCAGGTGCTGTAGGAATACCACCAAAACAGAGCACTTCTTCAGGACTGCGCATTTCAATAGGAATATCCGAGCCTTTTTGTAAAGTAAAATCAAAGGTACTATATGGAGCAGCAACATAAAAAGGAATATTATGAGCCTTAGCGGCTAAAGCGACACCATAAGTACCAATCTTATTTGCCACATCGCCATCTGTAGTAATTCGGTCAGCGCCTACAATAACAGCATCAATTAAACCTTGTTGCATGGCATAAGCAGCCATATTATCGGTTAACAAGGTAACAGGAATCCCATCGTGGTGAAGCTCAAAAGCAGTTAAACGAGCCCCTTGAAGTAATGGTCTAGTCTCATCGGCATATACTCGTTCCAACTGTCCATTATTATGGAGCTCACGAACTACCCCTAAAGCCGTACCAAGACCGGCAGTAGCTAAAGCACCTGCATTGCAATGGGTTAAAATACGAATGCCTTGTTGGCCTTCAAATAAAGTAGCCCCTGCTTTAGCCATCGCTTCATTAAGACGTTGGTCTTCCAAATCAATAGCTTTAGCTTCAGCTTCAATAAGCGGTAACGCAGCTACCATAGTATCGCAAGGAAATACAATATTAGTCACGATACGATCAATCGCCCACGCCAAATTAATAGCTGTTGGACGGGTCTCCTTAAGAGTATTCGCAAAATCTAAGAAATTAGCACGTTGAGTCACTTCATCAGCCGCTGACTCTATGGCTTCACGGGCTGCTAAGATTAAACCATAACCAGCCGCTACCCCAATAGCTGGTGCACCACGAACACGCAACTTTTTAATAGCTTCCGCCACTTGACGCCAATCAGTACAATCAATATAAACTTCTTCCGTTGGTAATTTAGTTTGATCTAGCAAAATTAAAGTTTCACCATTCCACTGAATACTTTTCATAGACTGGCTCTTTAATGTATTTAATGAGTTAACTGCTTCATGTAAACTCATAGCAATTCCCCTTCTTTGCCTAACGCAGCTTTGAACCCACCGTATTCAGCCAAGCGATGATGGCAAGGCAAATCTTGATCGGGGTCTAAACGTTCAATTGTTTCAAGGATTAACGCCTTAAAATTATTTGACATTTCAGCCATAATATCCAATACTTCTTGATGAGTTAATTCAGTAGGTGAAATCCCTGCGGCATAATTAGTAACCATAGAAATCGTGGCATAGGCAATTTCAGCTTCCCCTGCTAATACAACTTCAGGCACATTAGTCATACCTACTGTGTCTGCGCCAAGCATTTTGAACATTTTGATTTCTGCTGGTGTTTCAAAACGAGGCCCTTCAGTACATACGTAAGTACCGCCATTATGAAGGGTGATATCTAATTTCTTAGCAGCCTCTTCAACGACTTTACGCAATGCTGGTGAATACGGATTACCTACACCAAGATGCACTACTTTTTTACCATCGCCATCAAAGAAGGTACTTACACGAGATTTGGTAAAATCTAAGAATTGGTCAACCAATACAAAATGCCCTGGTCCAAAGTCTTCGTTTAAGGAACCAACAGCAGTGGTAGAAATAATCATGGTAACCCCTAGCTTTTTAAGGCCCCAAATATTAGCTCGATAATTAATTAAATGAGGCGGAATCGAATGTTTCATGCCATGACGAGCCAAGAATACTACTTGCTTACCTTTATAACTGCCCTGTGTATAAGCAATGTCCCCATATGGTGTGGACATGGTTTTCGCTTCAATATTTTCAAACATCGATGGATCATACACACCAGTACCACCAATTACTGCGATTACACCCATTATAGTCACCTCTTTAATAAACATAACATACAGTGAGCCACAAAATTGTGAACTATCACCATTTACTATAGTCAAATACAATGTAAAACAAAAGAAAACTCCAGAGCAAGCCCTGGAGAATCCATACCTTAGTTACTGCTGCCCTAAGGCTCGTTTATTCTATTGTACCACATTATAAGTGATTGAGTTAATCATTTGTTTTTGCAAGGTTAACCTTGATTATCATAAAATACGATTAATTAAGCGGTGCCTTAGCAGCTTCATCAAATACTTTTTTTAACTCTTCACGACTGAAGTGGTATTTTTCATTACAATAATGACAAACTAATTCGGTTGTCTCATCTTTGAGCAACTCCTCTTTATCATGAAGCTGTAAAGTAGCTAAAATTTGCTCAAAACGTTCACGACTGCAAGTACAATTGAAATGAACTTCACCCTCATATACTTGTTCTTTCGTTAAACCAGCCAATACTTTGTCAACTAAGCCCGCTCCATCAGGATGTGCTTCTAAATACTTTGAAATAGGCCCTAAGTCATTAATATTAGCTTCTACCTGTGCTAATGCTTCATCGGTAGCATCTGGCAACGCCTGCACTAAGAAACCACCAGCTGCTTTAGTGGTATGATCTGTATTCACTAAAACACCTAAACTAATAGTTGCAGGGATTTGCTCCGACGTATACAAATAATAGGCTAAATCTTCGGCCACTTCCCCAGACTGCATAGGACTTTGAGACGTATAATCTTGGCGAAGTTTGGTAAAACGAGTCACTTGTACTTCACCATCATGACCAACAGCAGCTCCTACATCTAGCTTACCTTCGTATTTAAGAGGTACTTCCACATGAGGATTATCCACATAGCCACGCACTGTATTATCACTAAACGCATCTACATGTACAACCCCTAATGGCCCCTTACCATTCAATCGTAAACTAACATTTTCTTCATTTTTAAAATCACCAGCCATTAAAAGAGCCCCTGTCATGGCACGTCCTAAAGCAGCCGTAGCTACTGGACTTAACTCATGACGAACTCTTGCTTCTTCTACGGTATCCGTAGTAACAGCAAAAGCTAAACGAACCCCTTCCTTGGTGGTATAACGACGAATACTATCCATATAATTTTATCTTCCTTTATTCTTATACTTAAATTTGTTCTAATAAGTTAACCATTTCAATAGCACCCATAGCACAATCAAAGCCTTTATTACCTGCTTTTGTGCCAGCACGCTCAATGGCTTGTTCAATATTTTCAGTAGTTAATACGCCAAACATAACAGGCACCCCTGTTTCAAGGCTAATGTGCGCGATGCCTTTAGAAACTTCACTACATACATAGTCATAGTGTGTTGTGGATCCACGAATAACCGCTCCTACACAAATAATTGCATCATATTTACCGCTAAGAGCTGCTTTTTTAGCTACTACAGGAATTTCAAAAGCCCCTGGTACCCAAATTGTATTAATATCATCTTCTTTTACATCGTGACGAAGCAAAGCATCCATAGCGCCACCAATTAATTTAGAAGTAATAAACTCGTTAAAACGAGAACCAATAATCGCAAAGCGTTTACCTGTACCTAATAATTTACCTTCTGTAATCATTTGTAATTCCTCCTAGTTCGAATAGTCCGTTTCTACATGAAAAACTATTCTACATTATAATAAATGGCCCATTTTTTCTTTTTTAGTTTTTAAATAACCTGCATTTACATTATTAGCCTTGATAATCACAGGCACTCGTTTATTAACTTCAATGCCCCAGTGTTCTAGACTTTCACGTTTCAAAGGATTGTTAGTCAATAAATTAACACTTTTAATCCCTAAGAAACGAATAATTTGGGCCGCTAATGAATATTCACGCATATCTGGTGGGAAACCAAGTTTCACATTCGCTTCTACCGTATCTAAGCCTTTTTCTTGTAAAGCATAGGCTTTAATTTTATTTGTCAAACCAATGCCACGGCCTTCTTGGCGCATATACACGACTACACCACGACCTTTTTCTTCAATCGTACGTAATGCATTGTGAAGCTGCTCACCACAATCACAACGTTGCGAACCAAATACATCACCAGTTAAACATTCAGAATGTACTCGAACTAACACATCGTCTTGATCTTTTACATCCCCTTTAACAATGGCTAAATGCTCTTTATGGTCTAGGTAATTTTTAAATACGAAAATTTGAAAATCACCAAAAGCTGTAGGCAACTTAGATTCAGCGGCTAATGTAATAATTGGTTCATGCAATTTACGATATTCAATCAATTCAGCAACGGACGCAATTTTCAAATCATATTTATCAGCAAACTCTAATAAATCATCTAAGCGAGCCATACTACCATCATCTTTAGTAATTTCACAGATAACGGACGCCTCTTTAAGACCTGCTAAACGACATAAATCAATAGAAGCCTCGGTATGACCTTGACGAACTAAAACGCCCCCTTCTTTATATTGTAGTGGGAACACATGACCTGGACGGCGGAAATCATCTGGACGCGCTGTATCATCAACCAAAGCACGAATCGTCAATGCCCGTTCATAAGGGGAAACACCTGTAGTTGTATCAACATGGTCTACCGATACAGTAAAGGCCGTTTCATGATTATCTGTATTTTTTGTCACCATTTGAGGAATATTTAAACGTTCTAAATCTTCCCGTCTCATAGGTGTACATACAATACCCCGAGCTTCCTTCACCATGAAGTTTATATTTTCCATAGTGGCAAACTCAGCTGCTATCATGAGATCCCCTTCGTTTTCACGTTTTTCATCATCTACGATAACTACTGGTTTACCAATTTTAATATCTGCTAATACTTCTTCAATCGTATTCAACGTTCTTGTCATTATAATATCTCCTTTTATCCTCTAAATGAGTAGGTATCTATGGTTATATAAAGCCCTTAGCAGCTAGCCAATCTTTAGACAGCCCTGAATGTTTGGCTTCTGATTTTTTTGCGCTTGTAGAATTTGACCTTCCTGCTACACCATCAGCTGTAACAGGCTCAGACAAATTCATAAAATGGCGAATATAGCGCCCTGCAATATCTGTCTCTAAATTCACCACAGTACCAATCGTAGCCGTTGCCAAAATGGTATTAGCAATCGTATGAGGTATAATTGAAATTTCAAAATAAGTGGCTTCTCGCTTTGAAACAGTCAAACTAGCTCCATCAACGGCAATCGAACCTTTGTAAATAATATAATCTAACACATCAGCCGTTGTTTCAATGGTAAAAATAACCGAATTATCAAGTTTACGAATATTACGAATTCGGCCCTGTCCATCTACATGGCCAGCTACCATATGACCACCAAAGCGACCGTTGGCAGCCATAGCACGTTCTAAATTAACGGCTTGCCCTGCAGTAAACTTAGCTAACGTTGTCATATTCACTGATTCAGGCATAACATCCGCTACAAATTGTGTGCCAGAAAAGGCAGTCACAGTTAAACATACGCCATTAACAGCAATAGAACAACCGACTTCCATATCTTCGAAAATTTTATGACCTTCAATCGTCAGTCGCATAGCCTGAGCATTTCGTTGAACACTTACAACGTTACCGACTTCTTCAATTATTCCGGTAAACATGAGCGTCACTTCCTTCCTCTACATATGCTTCTAACCGAATATTATTATCTAGTATAGCAGCTGATTCAAAACGCAGTTGAACACCTTCCACTAATTGATCAATGCCTTGTCCATTAACTGCACCTAAAGCAGCTTGGCCACCAATAATCGTATTGCCAATATAGGTTACTATTTTGTTAAATGCTTTTGCTTCTACAAAGGAAGCAATCACATGACTACCACCTTCCACTAAAACAGAGGTAAAACCTAACTCACCTAGCTGTTTTAATATCAACGTTATATCAAGACCATTTACGGTAGACTCTACAGGAATTACCTTAGCCCCTCTATTAGTTAGAGCTTTAATTTGACAATCTTTACAAGCCGAACTAACAAAAATATAAACATCACGATTAGGTTGTTCAAATAATTTAGCATCTACTGGTGTTCGTCCTAAACTATCTAAAATCACCACATCAGGCTGATGTAATGGTGTAGCATTTAATTCTTGAATATTTTCTTCTGATAATTTACTATCGGCTTGTAAACGACAATTTAAACTTGGATTGTCACTTAATACTGTACCAATGCCAGTTAAAATCACATCATGAGTAGCTCGTAATCGATGTCCATCTTGCCGTGCCGTTTCATTCGTAATCCATTGTGAATGACCTGTCCGTGTAGCAATCTTTCCATCTAAAGACATGGCTGATTTTAACGTAACAAAAGGACGTCCTGTTTTAATAAAGGTCAAAAAGCCCTCAATTAATTTGGAGCATTGATCTATTAACACACCCGATGTCACTTCAATACCAGCGTCCAAAAGCATTTGAATGCCTTTGCCACCTACTAATGGATTTGGATCAACCACACCAATGACAACGCGTTGAAGGCCTGCTTCAATCACTCGTTTGGCACAAGGCGGCGTTTTACCATAATGAGCACAAGGTTCTAAGGTTACATACAAGGTAGCACCCTTAGCAGCTTCACCAGCTTGTTGCAATGCGTTTACTTCAGCATGAGCCTCGCCAGCTTTATGATGAAAGCCCTCACCTATAATCTGCCCATCTTTTACAACCACAGCCCCCACCATAGGATTAGGATGGGTCCGTCCTGTAGCTTGTGCCGCTAACGCTAGAGCCCGTGCCATATAGGTTTCATCAATTTGCTTTTGTAATTCTAGGTCTTTTATTTGTTCATCTGTCATACTATGAACTCCTAACATAAAAGGGACTATATGCATATAGTCCCTGAGTAAATTGCGTTATAAACTTCGCTTTCTATGCGACACCTCAAACAATCATTAATACAATAATTTGATTGTTCGTATTTCGTAAGAAGGCGAACTCATACCGTGTCTTTTCCCATCCAGACTATACTGTCGGTCTCGGAATCACACCGAGTCAACCCATTTCAGAGCTTGCGGACTATCACCGCCGGTCAGGAATTGAATGCGAATAATCAATTCTGTTATTCGATTCGCACCTTGCCTCAAAGACTATCCTTATTAATTTGTAAAATATATAAGGTAAAAATAATACTTAATTACAAGTTTTGTAAACTTGTAATGACTACTATTTCTATAGTTGATTATACTATCATTTATAGGATTCTGCAAGTGGTGAAACCAGATGCCCCTTTGTTTCACTACTTCTATGTATTTTTATATTCCCCCTTTGATCAATATAAGCACTTCCGTAAAGTAAAGTTAAAAAGTATAAGCCCCATTGAAGTGCTATAGTATTAATCGCCAAACTTTTTAATTGTTGTGCCACTTGCGTATATTGTGTACTAATTATGCTTCGAGTCAAAATCTTTGCTAAGGATTTTTCAAACATTTTATATTGATATTGCACATACATTAATTCACGCCGAATATGTGCTCGCTGAATCTTCACTTTCTTTGAGATAAAAACTGCTAAATTGTCTAATCTATATATACCTTCATGAAGTTGTAAAACTCGATATATAAGATGTTTTATATTATTATGAGAATTAAACGAACTTTCACAATAGAGGGACACCAATATTGTGTGAATAAGTTTTACACTGTATTGACAACCATTAACATACATATCACCACAACTAAATTCTGGATTTTCCTTTGATTTACAAGTACAGTCATCCATTTTTAGATTTGTTACTTTAAATAAATCTTGCCAGGAATACACCGCAAGCATTGTAGTAGCACTGGTGTGATGAAATAAATATCGCTGTTCATAACGAACTAAGTGACATAATTTACTAATGATAATATGTCCATATAGCTCAAACTTTACCTTCCCCTTAGCCGTCAGCCTATGGGGTCTTTCTAACACTAAAAAATAACCTTGGTTAAATATCTCCACTACCTCATCTACATGACGACGGGAATAGGAATTCTCTTTTAAATACGCTACCACTTCAAGATAGCCCTTATTAAATGGTGCCATCAACTGAGGAATAATAGCTTTATCTTGTAATGATTCTTCCAATAAATCCTCTAACATAAGTAAGAAAAAATGAATATATTGAGGAATTATGAAATCTTTACCACCATCAATAAATCGAGTTCTATCATTAGCAGTCTCAATTATAGATTCAGACATATTTATAACACTTCCTTACAAAAATTAATATAGATGGTAAGTTTTTTAAATTGTAATTCATAATATGGCCTTAAAATATTTATTAACGAAATAAAATATGTAAAAATAAAGGAACTTTTATTAAAAAACACGTCAACTGTGCTATTTAAGTCAAAGATGTTGACCAGTAAACTAGATATAATGCTGCAAAGAACCATCCTTTTGTGATTATTACATATATGTATAGCCATAGACCTGTTTCTAAAGGTAAAGTTAACAAGTTCTATCCTTAATTAAGATTATTTATATCTCCCTGCTATCAAACTCCTATATTACTAAGCAAATTCTATTAAATATGTGCAAAAATAAATTTTTTGGTATAGAATTTTTTGTTCAAAGGAAAAATTTAGACGATTGCAGCAAAATATTCACAATACTATACTGTTAATTGTGATTGCAATCACCTTTTATTCAAAATTAGTCATTAATATAAAGGAGATATAATGACAGAACCATTTTATGAAACAAAATATATTACATTAGCACAACAAGGCAATAAAAAAGCTTTTAACTAAACTTTGTCATCAGTATAAAGG
The DNA here is from genome assembly GCF_943192895.1 of Veillonella intestinalis. Lineage (NCBI taxonomy): Bacteria > Bacillati > Bacillota > Negativicutes > Veillonellales > Veillonellaceae > Veillonella > Veillonella intestinalis. Next base: position 270,069 of record NZ_CALPCB010000002.1, read on the forward strand.
GTTGATTCGCAAATATGCCCATGTAACAGCTGTAAAATGTGAGTCCGCTGATATGGAAAATCTTTTATGGGAACTATTTATCCGCGCCATTAAAGAATATAACACCAAAGGCTCCGTTCCCTTTTCAGGCTTTGTACAAAGTCGAATTCGGTATGGACAGTATAACGCCTTTAAAAAATTACGCCGTCAATGGCAACATGAGTCATTTATTATGAATATATCTACAGATGGCGAAGACACAGCCATGACCTTTGAAGATATTCTAGACCCAACGGTGAGTGCTGAGGATACAGTATTAGCACATGAAAATAAAACACGAATTACTAAAGCCTTTCATCGCTTACCCAAGCCACAACAAGCCTTATTATACGCATACTATGTGAAAGGTATTTCCCTGTCAGAATTAGCACGCCAACATGGTATCAGTCGTCAAGCAATGCAACAACATAAAAATCGTGCCCTTACCGCTTTGACAGTCTTTTTTAATGAATAGTATTAATAAACAACATAAATCAGGATTAACCATTATTTGTAAGAAATATACACTAAAAAGAAGGCGAAAACTCACATGAATAGTAACATAAATAGACCTAGTATAAAGTATAGCTTAGGCATAGATATTAGCGAGCATAATGGAGCCATAAATTGGAATGCGGTCAAAAAAGCAGGCGTAATATTTGCCATTATCCGCCTTGGCTATGGTCAGGGGCACTTAGACTCCTTATTTTATGATCATGTTAACACTGCTATTGCGGCTGGTATATCTATAGGTATTTATTATTATAGCTATGCTACAAATTGTGATCTAGCTGCCCTAGAGGCCCACTATGTAAGTAAAACCTTATTAGATTGTGGACTTCCCCTCGCTAAACTTCCTATGGGCGTATGGTATGACCTAGAAGACCCAAGTATCTTAACGGCTTGTGAAGTCAAAGGGTATCAAAAACAAGAAATCACTAATATAGCAAGTACCTTCGTCAATCACTTATGGCAAACAGGCTATACCTTCACAGGTATTTATGCCAATTTAGATTGGTGGCTTAACAATCTAGATACCTCTCAATTAAGCCGTCCTCAATGGTGTGCGCAATATAATACTACTTGTGATTGGCCTACTGCACATATGTGGCAGTATTCTAATTCACTTGCCATTGATGATGCTTTATTTGACGGTAATATATTGTTCAATTGATAGTAAAGAACTAGGAAAACCCCCATATATAATAAGGAGACTGTAGAGCGCCGAAGCATTCTACAGTCTCCTTTATTATCTTTATGATATGTGATTTTACTAAACTAACAGTATATTACGTTGTCAATATACAAACTTGCCATACTGGACAGTTTTATATTTAATTAGCCTTCAATTACATACCTAAGCGTTCCATGAGCAATTTAATTTGTTCACGTTGAGCTTCTAATTCTTGACGTTGTGCCTGTAATTCAGCTTTTTGACCAGCCACTTCTTGTTTCAAGGATTGATTTTCAGCATTGCTTGCTGCTACGGAATCCTTCAAGGATGTGTTTTATACTATCTTTATCTCTTTTTTATTGCTTCTCTAAATTGTTTCACAACTTCAACTACATTACTAGCTTTTGTAATAGCCGAAATTACGGATACACCATCGGCACCATGATTTCGAATAATAGCTGTCGTTTCCGCTGTAATCCCACCAATAGCTACAATAGGGATCTCTGAATCTACATTGCGTACGGCTTGAATGCCTTCTGGCCCTATAGGTGCTTTAGCATCACCTTTTGACTGTGTGCCATATACCGGTCCTACCCCAATATAATCAGCCAAATCTACTCTTGAGTGACTATATTCTTCTGGTGAATGAATCGATAAACCAATAATCTTATTAGAGAATCGTTGCCGAACGCTTTCAATTGAATCATCCTCTTGTCCAATATGAACACCATCAACATTTAATTGTTCCGCTAACGCCATATCATCATTCATAACGAATGGCACTTGGTAATTTTGACAAAGAGTTTGTACCTTTTTAGCAAACTCCAGTTTAGCTTCGCCTTGTAAAGAGTCCTCACCTTTTTCACGAAGCTGAAACATTGTAATGCCTGCTTGCAATGCTGTTTCTATACAAATCAAAGCAGCTTCTTCAGAATTTTGAGTTCCTTTAAAATCCTGTGTGCCACAAATAAAATATACTGCTAACTGGCTGCGGTTAAATACCATTTGCCAGTTCTTGCGATTTGTTACAACATCATCGGTAATACCATATAAGGCATTTAGAAACTCTATTTGAAAACTGCCTGGCTCTACTTGTCGATATATAGCCTTACAATTTTCAGCAGCCATTTCAGCAGCTACTGAATACGCAGTTAGCCCCCACAAAGTACGCGAAAACAAATCTTCATCAGTAGCATTGTCAGAAGACAGATTAAATTCCATAGAAGTTGAAGTAGAGCCAATAAAGGCTGCTAAAAATCCACCTAACAAACAACCTGTCCCCACTACAAGTGGCATCATAGAAGACCCATTAGTTATTTCAATCGTCTTGACTCCATTGGAAATACCATCTATGGGACCCGTTACTACAGTAAGTACATTAAAGGCCTTCGCACACTGTGTCGCTAACATACCAGGTTTAGCCACGCCAGCACTATCTACGCCTTTAGAGCTTACCGCCGTAATGTCTTTAGCCTGTGTTATTTCAAAATTACGTCCATTAGCCACGTCTAATTCCTGTTTCGCCTGTACTAATGACGCTATTTCACCCGCATTACCGCGGAGCAAAGTAATTTTATGTTCTAATAATAAATCAAGGGCAATGTTTCGTCGAAATGGCCCTGCGCTGCAAGCAACAGGATCCAATACAACGGGCACATTTAATTCATTAGCAAGAGCTACTGCCTTTTTATAAAAAGCTGCTAATTCCGGATTTACCGTGCCAATATTTACTAATAAGGCCTGTGCATGAGGCAATAAATCACGCAAATCTTCTATACAAGAACTCATTGCCGGCGATGCACCAACAGCTAGCAAACCATTTGCAGTAAAATTCTTTACCACATCGTTAGTTAAGCAGATAACCAGAGGATTTTTCTCCCTCAATGCTGCTATATATTTCATAATATGTCTTCTTTCTATATCTCGTAGCAACCCAACACTCTATTAACTAAATAAGCTAAAAAACTAAATAAACTAGAAAACTAAATAAATTAGAAAATCATAACTTAATCGTATGATTAACCGGCCCGTGTCCTTTTCCTAGACCAGGATTTTCTTTAATAGCCTTAGTTATAAACTCTTTACCAATGCCTACGGCCTCTGGCAATGACTTTCCTTTACTTAATTCAGCGGTAATTACTGCTGAAAATGTGCAACCTGTACCATGAGTGTGTGGTGTATCAAAGCGTGGACTTTCATAAGTAATGCATGACTCACCTTTTATATATAAATAATCTTTCGCTGTTTCACCAAAATGGCCACCTTTCATAATAACAGCCTTAGGTCCCATTTCATGTAAAATAACTTGTGCCGCTTTTTCCAATTCACTTTCCGTCTCAATGCTAAAGCCTACCAAATATTCAGCTTCTGATAAATTTGGGGTCACCAAAGTAGCCACTGGCATTAATTCCGCTTTAAATTGATCCCATGCTTGCTGATCAATTAAGTGATCACCACTGGTAGCTACCATAACTGGATCCATTACATACGGCACAGAACCATCTACATATTTACGGATAATATGCATCATATCCACATTAGCTATCATACCTGTTTTCAATGCTGCTGGTGGAATGTCATCAAATACACAAGCCAATTGTTCGTCTAATACAGGTAAATCTATATTTTGAATCATTCGTACACCCATAGTGTTTTGTGCTACTACACTCGTTACTACGGCCAAGCCATATACATCTCTAGCCTGAAACGATTTCAAATCAGCCATAATACCTGCGCCACCTGATGGATCAGTTCCTGCAATCGTTAACGCTGTAGGAAAGATATTTTGTTTCATGTTGTCCTCCAATTACTCTAGCAATAAACTCTCCTTAATTTATTGCTGAAACGTAATACTGTAGAACCCAATACTTAGTCTTATTTTACGTCATTCTGTGGATTTTGACAAACCTGCCAATAACCACCTCGATCTGGTCCTATACGTGTAACATAGCTATTTGCTTTCAAAAAAGCAATATTATTAGCAACCGTAGCTATACTAATTGATAATAATTCAGTTAACTGCTTTTGTGTTATAAAAGGATCTCGTGCCATATGCTCTAATATGGCTAACCTTGTTTTATTCAGTAGAGGCAACACTGATATAGTATGTAAAAATTTTTTACCTTCATCAGTTTCAATGCCTTGCTTATACTTAATTTTTAGTAACTCTTCTTTTTCAGAGTTTATATTATAAATATGGTTTTTATAAGAATTCATTCCATAAAGAGATATAGGCTCTGACACTTGATACGTAGAAATTCTATTAAAAGGCAATGTTACAGTTATCGTATTTTCACTAAAAGTAAATACATCCCTACTATATGCATCAATAATGGTAGGAACCCCTCGTCCAGAACGTTCGCTTACACGAAGTTGTAAAAAAATATTCGCTAATTCAGTATTAACAGGTACTGAGGCACCATTGAAAAAGCCTTCTTTAGTTTGCTTAGCAGCTAATGTACCTCGTGATAAAATTTCAATTCTATCTGAAAGCACACTTATCATAGGCGCATTACCATCAGTCCATTTATTATGTACAAAAGCATTAATTATCGCTTCTCTATAAGCATTACTATTAAACAAAGGAACATCTTTGCGAATCGCTACTCTGCGCCGCTCATCTGCTTGCATAATATTCAATACATCCCCATATTCAAGAATTTGCGTTACTGAAACTAATAAACAACGATTACCAAATTCTTTAACCATATATAAGGGTGCTTCTTTAGTATTTCCAGAAAATACTGATACCCTAATTGGAATATGAGAATTATCTGATAATAATTGAGCAAGCATATTATATTGCCCGTCATCTGTTCGTAATCCCAACGTAACGTCAAACGTATCAAGGTTAAGCTTTATACCTACTCCGCTATAATAATTAAACAAGCTAGTAAATTGTAAATCTTGATATTCAGCAACCATATTTTTTAAAGACATTCCATCTCGACGTAATTTTTCAAATAAAGTGGCTTCTCTCTCAGGATATTTTAACAAATTAACTTTACTGGATCCGATTCTTATAAATCGGTTATTTTTAAATGAAACAGGAGTTTTAGTAGCTCTTGGTACTTCCATAATAACCAATCGCTTATTCAAAAAGGAAATCTCATGAAATCTAAATGCCGTATCTGGTGTTAATTGTCTTGCTAAAAAATGCTCTAAAGGCTCACCATTAACAGCTATTGTAAAATCAAAGGTAGTCCCAACTACGTCATGGTTATAATCACTAATCCCCCATATTAAATAACCATAAGATTTATTGCACATAGCCGCTGCATTAGCTAAAGCAGATATATATTCCCCTAATTGATTTGGCTCATACCAATTCTCTTTAAATTCAAACCATTCACCTTCATTAGCATTTTCTATTAAATCTATAATTATTTTCTTATAATCTTTCATGTAAAATCACCTCAATTCACCTAACTATATCTTTATTATACCTCTCTCTCTTTAATAAGTATATAGATATTATACAGAAAGTATATAGAATTAATACAGAAAATAAAAAGTAATAGGTTCCCTTAACTACGACTTGTTCGTTAGAACTCAGAGTAGTGTGGGAACCTCTCTCCTCCCCCTAAAATACATCAGAATACTCAGCATAATACGCTTTATATTAATATAACGTTCAATGTAAAAAAGTAATAGGTTCCCTTAACTACGACTTGTTTGTTAGAACTCGGAGTAGTGTGGGAACCTCTCTCCTCCCCCTAAAATACACCAGAATACTCAGCGTAATAGACTTTATTTTAATATAGCGTTTAACGCAAAAAAGTAATAGGTTCCCTTAACTACGACTTGTTCGTCAAAACTCGGAGTAGTGTGGGAACCTCTCTCTTTCCCCTAAAATACACCAGAATACTCAGCGTAATAGACTTTATTTTAATATAATGTTTAACGCAAAAAAAGTAATAGGTTCCCTTAACTACGACTTGTTCGTTAGAACTCGGAGTAGTGTGGGAACCTATTACTTTTTACTTAACCTACAAATTAAAGAACATTACGCGCATATTCTGCGTATTTTGCCTCTAATTCGAGCATTTTTTCATTCATTTCAACTTGTAATTTTGAAGCTGTATCATAATCACCAGCAATAATTGCTTGCGAGATACGAGTAAATAAAGACGTTTCTGCGCCTGTATCTTTTGCAAGGTAATATCGCATTTCATTGATTACATCCCAGCGTGATGTATCAAAACTATCATCCCCATGAATTGGTTTCATAGCACGGATTGTATTAATATTGGCAGGAATTAAACGATTGATTAATTCTAATTTCCAACGATTTAAAATACCTGCAATAAAGGATTCCATTAAATCTTTAGCAAAGGCACCACCATTAACCAAAGCGTCTACTTTAACTGGATTGTTTTTATAGCCTAAGATGTTTTCCCATACAGTAGCTGGTGGAACACCATACATGCTATTTCGTTCTTCTTCTGTATAATCATCAAATACATTCTTTTCAGAACGATACGCACGACCAGTTTCTAAATAATCAGCACTGTCTTCTGGCTTTTTAGATAATTCAGCTAATAAAGCGTCTGGCGTTTTGCCCGATGTAATGACATAACGTAAACCATCTAAAACGGCGGAATAAATTAAAGCAATAGCCGTATATGTATTAGTATATGGATTTGGCGAGCGAAGTTCAAAACGAGTCGCCATTGGATTATCAATATCACGAATTAAACCACAAAGAATAGTACGGTTACGGCTTGGCTCATCAGGTTGATTACCTAAGGACGTTACAATACAGATTGGTGCTTCAAAGCCTGGTTTTAAACGGTTTAAAGAGTCGGTTGTAGATGTAATAAATGGGTTGATAACTTCATAGTTTTTCAAAAGACCCATAATCGCACCGATACCTAATGGGCTTAAGAAGGCTTTTTTCATGTCTTCCGGGCTGAAAAGATTGACCATTTTACCATTTTTCATTTTAGCCATCAAGCCAAAATGAGTATGTTCTCCAGAACCAGCTACGCCAATAATTGGTTTTGCTTGGAAAGTAACATCAAGTCCGTTTTCACGGAATACTTCACGAACAATGATTCGAGCTTGTAATTCATTATCGGCAGTTTGCAATGGATTGCTAGTATATTTCCAGTCGATTTCAAGTTGCTCTAATACATGATCCATATGACCTTCGTCATCAATTTTACCTTTAACGCCACCTACTTCTTTATGCCCCATTTCAGCATTTAAGCCATAAGCATCAAGCATTTCTACAGCTTGTTCCATAGCGGTACGAACCGCACCATGTGTACGTTGCCAGTATTGTTCTTGTAGTTTTTGAGATGTGGATAACTCTTTAGTACTTACTACTTTGGATGGTGTTTTTACCCAAAACTCTAATTCTGTAGCAGTCGTAAATACTAAGTCAGCAATATCGTCAACATTTACATGTTCCATGCCTTTAACTGCATTGTTTTTGAGTAAAGTCATTAATTCTACTTTTACAAAATCTAGTGTTTCTTTTAAGATGGAACGAGAGTCAACGTAACGATCACAGTGTTTTAAGAAAGCAGGAATACGAAGTGTTCCTGTTGGTAATCCAGTAGCTGGATCGATGTTTTCATAGTTATAATCTACAAACCAGTTAACACTTGGATCACCCCAAATATCTACACGAGCATTATTTAATGTAGCAATGCCGGTCAATACAACAGAGGAACCATCAGTCTGTACAGCACGACCTTCAAAGAAAGATTCATAATCATCAAAGAACATAGCAATTGGAATTTTTTCATCTGTGTCATTACCAGCCAAATCAACACCTACTAAAGATACAAATTTAATTTCAGGATGTTGCTCTAGTAATGCTAATACCCCTTCTTTACCATATTGACCAGCGGGAATATAGTACAATAATTCGTTTGACATAATACTTCCTCCTTGTTATAAGCAAAAAGACCCCTTAGCACTGCTGAATTAGCAATGCTCAAGGAGCCTTCATTGACCAGTTATTATCTTTAAAGGTATATTAACATACTCACATTAGTATGTCAACAACAGGTTAACCGTTAACCTTTGCAATTTCTTCACGAACAATCATATTCACAAGTTTGCCATCAGCTCTACCTTTTGTTTCAGGCATTACTTTGCCCATAACATCACCCATTTTAACAGGGGCCGTTAAGCTGTTAATAGCATTTACTACGATAGTGCGAATCTCGTTTTCACTAAGTTGGGCTGGTAAATATTTCTTCAATATTTCCATTTCCTCTTTAGTCTGATCTACGAGATCATCACGCTGACCTTTTTCAAACTCAGCCAGTGAATCTTGACGCATTTTCATTTCTTTCGCCAAAATACCAAGTATATCTGTATCGCTAAGCTCGCGCTTTTCGTTAATTTCCGTATTTTTAATTGCTCCGTTAACCATGCGAATAACGCCTAATGCCACTTTGCCCGCTTCACGTGCTTTCATGGCTTCTTTCATATCCGCCTTTAACTGTTCTTTTAAGGACATACCGTGCCTCCAAGATAAATCTTACGCTCTGAATTTGCGCTTACGTGCAGCCTCAGATTTTTTCTTTCTTTTCACGCTTGGTTTTTCATAGTGTTCGCGTTTTCTTACTTCAGACAAAACACCCGCTTTTTGGCAGGAGCGTTTAAAACGGCGAAGAGCACTTTCAAGCGTTTCATTTTTACCGACTTTAATTTCAGACATCTATATCCCTCCCTCCAATTATTCGATGGAAGTGCAGGTATTTACTATACGCACATAAAGATATTATAATATTTGACACTATGTTTGTCAATATTAGAAGGTCATTATGCGCTGTATTTATATACATTTTTTTAGATTTCTGGCCATCCTAATTCTTGGCCACCTAAAATATGAGCATGTAAATGGAATACTGTCTGTCCAGCTTTTGCACCAGTATTAAATACTACACGATAACCATCAGCAGCTAAGCCTAACTCTTTTGTTACTTCTTTAATAAATGGTAGAATTCCTTCTACATATTCAACTTTTTCATCAGTTAAATGTGCAATATTAGCTACGTGATTTTTAGGAATCACTAAGACATGCACTTTTGTTACAGGATTAATATCATGAAATGCTAAGAACTTATCATTTTCTAATACTTTGTTACAAGGAATTTCACCATTAATAATTTTACAAAAAATGCAATCACTCATGTGTCATCGCTCCTTAATAAATTAATACAATGTGTACATTTATTCAATGATAACTGTTTCACCGTCAAGGGCTACTACCGTACCACCAATAATTGTGCCCACTTCATAAGAACTTTCGTCTTTCTTTATTTTACCGTGAATATATTCATTAGTAAAGCCTAGATAATAGCCATCTTCTTCACGCTCAATCAAGATTTGAGCTGGCTTGCCTATCATTGACTCGGCAAATTTAACTAAGCCTTTTTGCCCCAAAGTATTCAAAAGTGCTACCCGTGTTTTCTTTACGGCTTCTGGAACTTGATCTTCCATAACGGCTGCTGGTGTGCCTTCCCGTTTTGAATAAGGAAACGCGTGAATATGAGTGAACCCAATTTCTTCAACCGTCTTCATGGTTTCTTCGAAATCTTCATCCGTTTCTCCAGGGAAACCCGCTATAATGTCAGTAGTAATTGCCAAATTAGGAATACGACTACGAAGCCGAGTAATTAAATCCTTAAACTCTTGTAACGTATAATGACGATTCATCAATTTCAAAATATGATCAGAGCCAGCTTGTAATGGCAAATGTAAATGCGTACAGAAACGTGGCTCTTTTGCCATTAAATCGACTAATTCTTCCGAAACTTCTACGGATTCAATGGAACCTAATCGAATACGCTGTAATTCAGGAATTTCAAGTAAAGCTTTCACTACTTGAGCTAAATTTGGTTTTTCTGGTAATTCAATACCATAATTCCCCAAATGAATACCAGTCAATACAATTTCATGGTAACCGTGCGCTACTAGGCGCTTCGCTTCTTTCACAATATCTTCAATACGGCGAGATTTTAATTTCCCTCGAGTATAAGGAATGATACAGAAAGTACAATAATTATTACAACCTTCTTGAATTTTCATGAAGGCGCGAGCCTTATCGATTTCATTACCATACAAAGGCATTTCTTCAAATGTAGCTTGTTCCATAATATTACGAACAATGCTAATCTGTTTTTCTGTAGATTCTAATTGTTCTACTAATTCTACAACTTGATGACGATTATTTGTGCCAATGACAAGATTTACCCCTTCAATAGCTGCAATCGCATCAGGTACTAACTGCGCATAACAGCCTGTTACGATAATATAGGCATCTTCATTTGTACGTTTAGCTTTGCGAATGAGTTGACGTGATTTTCGTTCGCCCATATTAGTAACAGAGCAAGTATTAATTACGTAAATATCCGCTTTTTCATCAAAATCTACAGGCTCATAGCCCTTTTGTATAAATAAACCACGCATAGCGTCCGTATCATATTGATTAACGCGACAACCTAAGGTAGTAAATGCTACTGTTTTCATTATTTTTTTGATTAACTCCTCTCAATTTACATATTTAACTCGTATTGCAACATACTCACTGCACTAATAGCTGCCGTTTCAGCTCGTAAAATGGTACTACCAAGCGTTACTACATCAGCACCTAAGTCCATCATTAGAGAAACTTCGCTTTCACTTAATCCACCTTCTGGGCCGATGATGATAAGCACGCGTTGTGAGTCATCTTGTTGCAATGCTTCTTTCAAAGTATGACTTGCTTCATTCTCATAAGCGACCAAAAAGCGTGTTCCACGTTTTGCTTCAGCCGTTAACACTTCACTTATATTTTGCATAATCTCTAGCTTTGGCAATTGTTCCCGTCCACATTGCTGAGAAGCTTCTTTCATAATTTTTTGCCAACGCTCTACCTTTTGTGGCAATTTATCGGCTTTGTATTGAACTACACAATGTTTCATAGGGACAGCATATACAGTGTGAACATTAAGTTCCGTTGCCTTTTGTAGCACCCATTCTAATTTGTCAGCTTTTAAAAAAGCTTGTACCAGCACTACTTCCACATCGCCCGGTGATGTAGTATCTACATCACCAACTCGCTCAGCTCTAGCTTCACCATCTACCACATCTAAAATGCGATAGGTAGCCGTACCACCATCGTTATTACTTACACGAATTGGCTTGGCTACATTATGACGAAACACAGTCAGTAAATGATGCGTTGTTTCTTTAGGTATTATTATTTCAGTATCTAATGGAGTGGAAATAAATATCTTCTTCATTAAATACTCCTTTCTTGCAATGTCAATAGCCCCCTCAAATAGAGTTACATATTAGTATACCATGTTTATCGATGTTTCTCTATGGGAAAAACCTCCTACACAAGAACAATAAGTTCTTGCACAGGAGGTTCCTCCAATTATGACTTATGTGTTAAGGCAAATGTATGCCAGCTACCTTTAACTATTTCTTCCACAATCTGCCAATGCTCGACAATATATGGCTTAATCTCTTCGTAACGCTCATCAATGATACCACTAATAATCAGTGTCCCCTTAGGAGCTAACTTTTCACTAATCGTCGGTAATAACATTTTAAGAGGATCGACTGTCAAATTCGCTAAAATTAAATCAGCAGTGCCCTTAAAATCAGTAGCCAGATCACCACAGATAAGCTGTGCAGTAACGCCATTCGTTTTACAATTAATTTCTGCCTGCACGACTGCACTATTGTCTATATCAATACCAATTAAAGTAGGAATACCTAACTGATGGGCTACTAAAAGCAAAATGCCTGTGCCTGTACCAATATCTAAACAAGTATTTGCCTTAGCGCCATATGTTGCCATTAACTCTGCACAAGCCTGTGTTGTTTCATGAGCACCCGTTCCAAAAGAAAGATCAGAATCAATCGTAATCACTTGTTCACCCTCTTTTGGTATATATTCTTTCCAGGCAGGTCGAATCACTAAATTGGGTAAAATTTCAGTCGGTTCAATATATTGTTGCCAACTATTATACCAATCTGTATCAGTTACTTCTTTCGCATATAAATCTTTAAACTGAAACTGGGCTTGTTTTAATTCATGGGCAATGCATTGTTCCCATTCATCAACACTTTTAGCTGTATCACCATATAAGGTAATCTGTACCCAATCGGGTTCATTCGGTACGTCTTCTTCTATAAAACCGTTGCTACTCATAGTATCAAAAAGAGTAGTCACTTCTTCAAGGACTACTCTTTCAATGGCAACGGATATTTCAATCCATTTCATATATACCTCTTTAATCAAGACTCAAGGCATCTTTTACTTTGTCGCCAATTTTTTCTAAAATGCTCTTACTCTCCTGCAAAATTGTTACATCTTCTTTGCCTTCTTTTGCAAATTGAACTAACAATTCACGCTGTTTATCAGTCAACTTCTTAGGCGTTGCCACAGTAACACGAACGTGTTGATCCCCTCGTTGATTTGGATTACGTAAGTATGGAATCCCCTTTCCTTTTAAGCGGAAAATAGTACCAGTTTGAGTACCTTCAGGGATTTTCAATTCTACTTTACCATCTAATGTATTAACCTTAATCGTAGCACCAATAGCAGCTTGAGCAAATGTAATCTTAGCTTCACTCACAACTTCATTACCTTGACGTTCAAATTCACGACTAGGTTTTACATAGATGTAAACATACAAGTCACCTTTAGGGCCACCTTTAATACCTGGTTCCCCTTCATTCGCTACACGCAAACGTGAGCCACTGTCAACGCCAGCTGGAATTTTAATTTCAATCTTACGACGAGCTACTGTTTCACCACTGCCATGACAAGTCTTACATGGTTTCTCAATCTTTTTACCAGAGCCATGACAAGCTGAACAAGTACGTGCAGAACGCATCTGACCAAATGGCGTATTTTGTACCACTGTTTCTTGTCCAGAACCATGACAACGAGTACAAGTATCTACTTTGCTACCTGGCTCACCACCAGTACCATGACAATGATCACATTCTTCATGACGTTGAATTTCAATCGTCATCTTGCGACCAAAGGCGGCATCTTCAAAGCTAATTTCAACATCATGACGAAGATCGTCCCCTTTTTGAGGACCACGGGCTTGTTGACCACCACCGCCACCAAAGAACATGTCAAAAATATCACCAAAGCCACCAGCTTGGCCACCGAATCCGCCAAAACCACCTTGACCGCCAAAGCCGCCGAAACCACCGGCCCCAGCGCCTCCACCTTGCGTGAAGGCTTCATGACCATACTGGTCATACTGGGAACGTTTAGTTTCATCAGACAATACTTCATAGGCTTCATTGGCTTCTTTAAATTTCTCTTCGGCCTCTTTTGGATTGTCACGGTTTACGTCAGGATGATATTGGCGAGCTTTTTTTCTAAATGCTTTCTTTATTTCATCTTGAGAGGCGTTTTTATTGACCCCTAAGACGTCATAATAATCCTTCGCCATTAGTTACCGTCCTCTTAGTCTTTTTTATCGTCTTTTACTTCAGTATATTCAGCATCTACCACATCATCGTTAGATTGTGCACCAGCTGCATCAGCGCCTTGAGCCGCACCAGCAGCATCTTGAGCTGCTTGCGCTTGTTCATACATCTTAGTAGACAATTCATATAAAGGTTTTGTCAATTCTTCGCTCTTAGCTTTAATGTCTTCTACATTACCAGCTTCAATTGCAGATTTCAAAGCATCTTTAGCCGTTTTTACTTGTTCTAAAGTAGTAGCATCTGCTTTGCCTTCAAAGTCTTTAATTGCTTTTTCAGCTTGGTAAACTAAGGAATCAGCATTGTTTTTAACTTCGATTTCTTCTTTCTTAGCTTTATCTTCCGCAGCATGAGCTTCAGCTTCTTTTACCATGCGGTCAATTTCATCTTGTTGTAATCCGCCAGAGGAAGTAATTGTAATCGCTTGTTCCTTACCAGTACCCATATCTTTAGCTTTTACGTTTACGATACCGTTAGCATCGATATTGAAAGTAACTTCGATTTTAGGTACCCCACGAGGAGCTGCTGGAATGCCAGTTAATTCGAAACGACCCAAAGTTTTATTATCTGCAGCGAAATCACGTTCACCTTGTAATACATGAATATCTACAGAAGGTTGATTATCTGCAGCCGTAGAGAATACTTGGCTCTTAGAAGTAGGAATAGTTGTGTTACGATCGATAATACGAGTGAACACACCACCTAACGTTTCAATACCTAAAGACAATGGAGTTACATCAAGAAGTAACACGTCTTTAACTTCACCAACAAGTACGCCACCTTGGATAGCTGCACCAACAGCTACACATTCATCAGGATTAACGTTTTTAGTAGGTTCTTTACCTAATACACGTTTGATAGCTTCTTGAACGGCTGGAATACGAGAAGAACCACCAACTAATAAGATTTTGTCAATTTCGCCAACACTTAAACCAGAGTCTGCTAAAGCTTTACGAGTTGGTTCAATTGTAGCTTCTACTAGATCATGAGTTAATTCTTCAAATTTAGCACGGGTTAAAGTTAAATCTAAATGTTTAGGACCAGTTGCATCAGCTGTAATAAATGGCAAGTTAATGTTAGTGCTCATTACACCAGACAACTCAATTTTAGCTTTTTCAGCTGCTTCTTTTAAACGTTGATCTGCCATTTTATCTTGAGACAAGTCAATGCCAGTATCTTTTTTGAACTCTTCAATCAACCAGTTCATTACACGTTGGTCAAAGTCATCGCCACCTAAATGGTTATTACCGCTAGTAGCTTTTACTTCAAATACGCCATCACCAAGTTCAAGGATAGATACGTCAAAAGTACCGCCACCAAGGTCAAATACAAGCACTTTGCCTTCTTCGTCTTTATCTACACCATAAGCAAGAGCCGCTGCTGTTGGTTCGTTGATAATACGAAGAACATCAAGACCAGCAATAGCACCAGCATCTTTAGTTGCCTGACGTTGGCTATCTGTAAAGTAAGCAGGTACAGTAATAACTGCTTGCGTTACTTTTTCACCAAGATATGCTTCAGCATCAGCTTTTAATTTTTGCAGAACCATTGCTGAAATTTCTTGTGGTGTGTAATCTTTGTCGTCAATTTTTACTTTGTAATCGCTACCCATATGACGTTTAATGGAAGAAATAGTGCGATCTGGGTTTGATACAGCCTGACGTTTTGCCAATTGGCCTACCAAACGTTCCCCATTCTTTGCAAAACCTACAACGGAAGGTGTTAAACGAGAACCTTCTTGGTTCGTAATAACTACTGGTTCGCCGCCTTCCATAACAGCTACTACAGAGTTTGTTGTACCTAAGTCAATACCAATTACTTTTGCCATTTTAAATGACCTCCTATTAATTATTACTTCTATCTATTGTCATGTTAATTCTTTTAATGTAGTGTATAAATTTTAAAGTTTTGCGTTTTTTAAGAATTAATCATTATGTACTACTTTAACCATAGCTGGTCGAACAGTTTTGCCATCTACAGTGTAGCCTGTTTGCAACACTTCGCATACCATATCATCTTCATATTCATCAGACGGTACACGCATAATAGCTTGATGATAATTTGGATCAAACGGTTGCCCCACAGCTTCAATTACAGCCAAACCATGTTTACTTAACATAGCCATCAAGTTTTGGTGAATCATTACAAAGCCATCCAAAAAAGCTTTCGTTTCCGCTGTAGTCGGCGCCGCTAAGGCTCTTTCAAAATTATCTAAAACGCCAAATAAGTCTTTCATAACATCAGCTTTTACGAAACCTGCTAATTGATCTTTTTCCTGCAAGGTACGTCGCTTGAAATTATCAAAGTCTGCTTGCAAACGAACAAAGCGTTTTTCTGCTTCTGCCAGTGCTTCTTGAACTGCATCTGCTTCAGCACTAACGGCTTCACTTACTTCATTAGCTTCACTAGCAGCTACATCTTCAGCACTTTCTACGGTTACTTCAGGTTCATTAGCTGTTACTTCTTCATTTGTTACAGTTTCTTGGCCCTCTGTTTGTTTCATGTCGTCTGCTCCCATCGTGAGTATCACCTCATTACTTTCTATTTTTATTTTCCGCTAATGCACGCATAAAATCTTGCATATACGATAAAATACCAATAATACGACCATACTCCATACGAGTTGGTCCTAAAATAGCTAATGTGCCAATTCGCTCATCATTGTCACCAAAGTCAGCTTGAATAACACTCAACTCTTTCATGGTCTCCGCTTTATTTTCGCTCCCAATGGTAATACCGATACCGTCTTTTTTAGAAGATGCTAATAATTTA
Organism: Veillonella intestinalis; assembly: GCF_943192895.1. Classification (NCBI taxonomy): domain Bacteria; kingdom Bacillati; phylum Bacillota; class Negativicutes; order Veillonellales; family Veillonellaceae; genus Veillonella; species Veillonella intestinalis. The sequence goes on from NZ_CALPCB010000002.1 coordinate 286,498, forward strand.
TTTAATTGATCTTGTTCTTCTAATAAAGATAAAATTGGCTGTACTTTCTTTATATCTTTAAACTCTGGCTGTTCTAAAAGTTCTGTAGTACCTACTGAATAAAACAGCTTACGTTTAGCAATCGCTCGATATAATGTTTCAGCTAATATCATTAACACAGCTCGAGGCCCTTCAATTAATTGAATAGTTGCTTCTAAACTATGTAAGGTTAAGTCACAAATCCTAAGGTCTTTTAACGCATTGGTAAGCCGCATAGTCACTGTTGCTAACACATCGTCAGAAACAGATTCTTTAAAGTACATAGGCTCATTATCTAAAGCGCCTTGATCGGTTACCACAACCATAATCGCCCGATTATCACCTATAGGTAATACATGAATAAATTTAAGCACTGATGTATCATGAGCTGGTGCTAAGAATAAACTCATGTTGTGACTAATCTGTGAAATTAGCTTAGCTACATTTAAAAAGAAATCTTCAAAATTAGCTGGCTTTTGTTGCCATATTCGATTAATTTGTTCTGCATCTTCGCGCTCTGTACCGTTCGAATGCAACATGGCATCTACATAAAAACGATAACCTTTGGCTGATGGAATACGACCTGCTGATGTATGTGGTTGTTCCAAAAAACCTAAGTCTTCTAAATCAGCCATTTCATTACGAACTGTGGCAGGACTAACACCTAAATTATAATTCTTAGCTAGTGTGCGTGATCCTACTGGTTCAGCTGACTTTATGTAGTCTTGTATGATTGCGTGTAAGATGCGTTGTTTACGTTCATCCATAATCACACCTCATTGTTAGCACTCATCAATGTCGAGTGCTAATCACAGCTATAATGTTATCATAAAACGTCAAAATGTCAAGCAATTATTTTAAAAAAATTTCCTAAAAGTTCGCTTATTTACTGATTAGTCAAAAAATCAAAGAGGCGTTTGACAATCAATAACTGCCAAACGCCTTTTCTTATAATACTTTTAATTTAATAAAGCATATACATATTCTAAACTATACGTTTACGAGTCGCTACTTTGTAAATTAATACGCAAAGCGCTAAATAAATTACAATACCTAGATATGTTGCTTCAGGTGTTTGTTCCCAAGCTTCTAAGAACCAATCCACACCAGCAATACGAAGTACAGCACTAATTAAACTGCCAATAGCACCACCAGCTACAAAACCAGAGGCAACAGTACCGCCTTCATTCACACGAGCTTCCCCTTCAGCTTCATCTTTGGCACTACGTTTTACAAGATAGGAAATGAAACCACCAAGTAAGATTGGTGTATTAATTTCCATTGGTAAATAGGTACCAAGGGCAAAGGCCAATGGTGGCACACCTACCATCCATAATAAAACAGCGAACACCGCACCAATGATATAAAGTGGCCATGGCGCACTACCGCCTGTCATAAGCGGTTCAACAATAGCAGCCATAGCATTGGCTTGAGGTGCATTTAAGGCTCCTTCACCAACGAAGCCATACGCATTATTTAAAAGAATCAAAACACCCACTGATACAATACTGGATACTACAACCCCAACTAATTGCCAAGTCTGCATTTTAGCAGGCGTAGCGCCTGTCAAATGAGCCACTTTATGTTCTGACATGAAGTTACCCGCTACACCAATTGTAGTACCTAAGAAAGCGGCCATCATCAAAATTGCAATGATACCAGTAGTACCACCCATACCAACGCTAGTTAACACTACTGCACTAATAAGGATCATAAAGATTGTCATACCAGATACTGGTTCATTACCAGTAAACGCAATGGAACTAATCCCTACTACGGATAATAGGAACGACATAATCAACACGATTAGGAAGGCCAATACAGATTGCATCAAAGTTTCTGCAAAATAAATATGGAAGAAAATACCAAACAATACAGTCGTTAAAATAATACCTAAACCTAATACTGAATTTGGCAAATCCCGTTCTGTCCGTAAAATATTTACTGTTGTTGTTTTACCGCGGGAGAACATGTCAACAATAGCACGTTTCATAATCTTGCTAACTACATTGGACATAGTTAATAGGCCAATTACCCCTGCCATGGCTAACATACCAATACCAATATGACGTACATAAGTCGTGAATACTGTACGAACAGGTGCTTCAGCTAATAGAATTTCTTTGCCTCCTACCGTCATCAAATGATCGCCACCAATGAAGTAGAAAATAGGAATACATACAAACCATGCGAAGAAAGAACCTGCTGCAATAATAGCACCATAACGCAAGCCAGTAAAATAACCTAAACCAAGTAAAGCAATATCACTATCAAGGGCAAAAGAAACTTTTGTTTTATCTTGGAATATTTGCCCCCATTTGAATGTAGTTGTGGAGAATACTTCACGCCACCATCCTAATGTATTTAGCACAAAGTCATAGAATAAACCAAGTAAACCACTTAATGCCATAAGCTTCGCTTTACTACCATCATTACTACTCAATACTTCTGCAGCTGCACGTCCACCTGGGAACGGATAGGCATGATGCATTTCCACACAGAAATATTGACGGAAGAAAATACAGAGGAATACGCCTAACATACCACCAAGTATAATCGGAATAATCATTTGTAGCACGGTTACATGGTGAATATCTAAAATAAATAAAGCCGGTAAGATAAACATAGCACCACATAATACATTAGTGCCAGAACTAGCGATAGCCTGAATATGTACTGTTTCAGGGAAAGCATTTTTACGTTTAAACAATACAGCCATCCCCATTGAAAGAATAGATACCGGTGCAAAGGCATCAACTGTTTGGCCGATTTTTAAGCATAAATAACCTACTGCAAGAGCAAATAATGCAGCATAAAATAAGCCCCAGAAAATAACATAACTGTTAATTTCTTCATAATTTTTGGTGGGGTCCATAATTGGGCGGACCTCATCATGATGTCCTGACGCTGCCATTTCATCATCTCCTTAATACATAAAACACGTAAAAATATAAGGCTCTGTCACAACAAATGGTTGATTTTTGACGAGAAATAGCGTATAATAATAGTAAGAAACAGTACCACCGAA